>JAAWNI010000168.1 GCA_022798855.1 Lawsonibacter sp.
CCCCCCCAGCCGGGGCGGCCGGACGGTGGGCGACCACCCCCGGGACCGGGAAAACTCCCAGATCAGCCACAGGTGGGAAAAGCCCTCCAGCCCCCGGAGGGCGCTGGGGTCCCGGTATTCAGGCTCAAAGACCACCGCGGCGGTGAGCTCCTCCACTAGGCCGCTCTGCCGGGGGATGCCGAATTTCTCTGAAAAGTCGCTTTTGATGTGGGCGATGGGGCGCATGTCCATAAAATATCCCTCCTGACGCCATTATAGGCCGCAGGAGGGATTTTGTCCAATCATCGGATGATAATATTTTCCGAAATTTCGCTGAGGGCCTGTGCGGCCTCCATATCGAACCGGCCGCTGCGGGCCAGGTCGGACAGGGAGATCACCCCCACCAGCTTCCCGCCCTCCACCACCGGCAGGCGGCGGACCTGGTGGAGGGCCATCAGCCGGGTGGCCTCCCGGCAGTCGTCCCCGGGGGCGACGGTGGCGCACTGGCGGGTCATGATGTCCCGCACGGGGGTCTGGGCCGGGTCCTCCTCGGCGGCCACGCACCGCAGGACGATGTCCCGGTCGGTGACCACCCCCCGGAGCCGGCGGTCAGCCCCGCACACCGGCAGCGCCCCCACGTTGTGCCGGCTGATCAGCCGGGCGGCCAGCGCCGCCGAGGAGGTGGGCTCCACCGTGACCGCGCTGGCGTTCATCAATTCCTTCACCTGCACAAAAACCACCCTTTCGGTAAAAATTGGCTTGCCCTCAGTTTAACCGGAAAGGGGGCCTTTTATTCCTCCTTTCTAAGAGCCTGTTTAGCATCTCCCCGCGCCAGTCTTGGCGGCGTATTTTCCGCCCTGACTGCGTTAAAAATCCTTGCCATCCGTCAGGATGCCTGCGGATTTTTGCCTTGCGGGGCAAAAAATCCTCTCGCCAATCCAAACACGTCGAGATGCTAAACAGGCTCTAAAGAAAGCGGCCCGGTGGATTTCCCACCGGACCGCCAGCGCGGATATGATTAAGGAGGAAAAGAAGAAAACCTCTTGTCTTTGGTGTGTGCGCCGCAAAGGCGCCGGGGGTGGGGGAGCGCTCCGGCTCCCTCATTCCATTCTATGCGCCAGGCCGGAAGAGGTCACAACAAAAACAGCCAGGCCGCCCAGGCCAGCGAGGCCAGCGCCGCCCCCAGCCCGCCCCAGAGGGGGGCGGGGAGCCGTTCCAGCCGCCGGTTCCAGGCCCTGCCCTGCTTCAAATAGCCGTTGGCGGCCTGGCGGGCCTCCCGCAGCACCTTGTCGGCGCTCACCCCCTCCCGGGCCAGGGCCTCCTCCTTGACGATGAAGATGGCCTCCTCGAAGAGCCGGGGGTCGGGGGATTTTACCAGAATCACCTGCCGGGTGATACCCTTTACCATTGTGACCACATCCTTTTCCAGTGTTTTCCTCTAGTCTTGCCCGATTTGGGCGGAGGTATTCCAAAAAATCCCGCCCCCTACGACAGCAGCAGCTCCAGCTCCTCCAGGGAGATCCCCGGCTGGAGGGCCATGCTGATTCCGTAGCCGATGACCTTGCTCAGGTCGTCCACCTGGCTGTCGATGTCCTTGGGGGTGACCAGCAGGTCACGGCCCTCCCCCAGGTCGGGGGGGTGGTCCGCCCCCAGCAGGTCGGCGGCCAGGGTGGCCCCGTCCACCACGGTGGGCACTCCCAGGGCCACGACGGGCACCCCCAGCGATTCACGGGTCAGCCCCATCCGGTGGTTGCCCACCCCGGAGCCGGGGGTGATGCCGGTGTCGCTCAGCTGGATGGTCCGGCACAGCCGCTTCAGGGAGCGGGAGGCCAGGGCGTCCACCGCCACCACGCAGGCGGGGTTCACCTTCTCACACACCGCCCGCACCACCTCGCCGCTCTCCAGCCCGGTGGTCCCCATCACCTCCGCGGCCAGGGAGGCCACCGGCCGCAGGGCTCCGAAGTGCTCCGGCATCTGACGCACCAGATGCCGGGTGACCAGCACGTTCTGATGGACCTTGGGCCCGATGGCGTCGGGGGTGATGGCCCGGTTGCCCAGGCCGGCCACCAGCACCAGCCCGTTTCGGGGGACCCCCGCCATCAGCCCGGACAGCTCCTGGGCCAGCGCCTGGACGGCCCGCTGGAAGATGCCCTCCTCCCGGCTGGCCAGCCCCTCCAGGGTGAGGGTGACGTAGCTGCCCCGGGGCTTGCCCAGGGCCCGCTCCCCCTCCTCATCCAGCACCCTGACCGTGTTCACCGGGAGCCCCTCCCGAAAGCTGTCCCTGGCCTCCACCCCGGGCAGGGCGGTGAGCCCACCCGCCTGCTCCTGCCAGAGCTCCCTGGCCTCCAGGGCCAGATCGGTCCGCCGTATCCGCATGGCAGCGCCCTCCTTATGCAATATGTTGTGGAATAATTTTCTTGTCCGCCCTAGTTTTTGCGGCTTTTGAAAAAGTATCCCGCCCCGGCAAAAAAATTCAAAAAAACAGTTGATTTTTTTTCGGGAGGGTGGTACAATACAAATCTGCGTGGTGTATAATCACCTGAATTTTATGATGCAAATCGGAGGAGGTGTTTGGTTTGCCGAATATTAAGTCTGCTAAGAAGCGCGTTCTGGTGTCTCAGGCCAAGGCCGCGCAGAACAAGGCCGCGAGATCCGCGCTGAAGACCGACATCAAGAAGTTTGAGGCCGCGGTGGCGGAAGGCAACCGCAGCGAGGCCGATATCGCTTACAAGGTGGCCGTCAAGGCGGTGGATAAGGCTGCGGCTAAGGGTCTGCTGCACCGCAACAACGCTGCTAACAAGAAGGGCAAGATGACGCTCAAGCTGAGCAAGCTGGCTTAAACGCAATGGGAAGGCCGCCTGGTAAACAGGCGGCTTTTTTCGTATTTGTTTCGACCTGGGGCGTGTGGTAGAATGGTTCCCGAGCAGCGGAGTATTATCACCTCAAGGAGGCCTGCCGTCCATGAAAAAAATCCTCTCCTTCCCTCCCGTCTCCTTCGCGGCGGAGACGGCGGAGTCCTATATGCGGGTGGGCGCGCCCCGGGCGGCGGCGGCGCTGTCCTACTTCCTGATCCTCACCCTCTTCCCGCTGCTGGTGTGCGTCAACTATTTCATCGGCCTGTTCCACCTGGACCTGGAGCACCTGTTCCAATCCCTGGACCAGTTCCTCCCGGCGGATGTGCTGGCGGTTATGACCGACTATCTGGGCTACGTGTCCGGAAAACAGTCCCCGGCGCTGCTGCTGGCCAGCCTGTTTACCATACTGATCTCCGCTTCGGCGGGGCTGCGCACCCTGCTGGCCGCTATGGACAGCCTGCACGACCGGGAAAACCGCCATGCTTTCCGGCGGGTGGCGGTGAGCCTGGCCCTGTCGGCGCTGTTTCTGCTCACGGTCTACCTGTCGGTGGTAGTCATCTTCACCGGCGAGTGGTTCTTCTGGCTGCTGGAGGAGCACCTCCCCCGGCGGGTCTTGGAGCTGCTCCCCCTGTCCGCCCTGTCCGGGCTGTGGCGGTGGATGCGCTACCTGCTTCTGTTCTGCTTCGTGCTGCTGCTGGTGCTGATCGTCTACCGGGCCGGGACCCCCAGGGGGGCCGTGCGCCGGCCGGTGGTGGCCCTCTCCTCCCTGCTGGCCGCCCTGGCGATGGTGGCCGCGTCGGCGGTGTTCTCCTGGTTCATCGGGATGTCCTCCCGGTACGCCCTGGTCTACGGCTCCCTGGCGTCCATGATTATCCTGCTGGTCTGGCTCTACCTGTGCGGCAACATCCTCCTGCTGGGGGCGGCGGTGGGCCGGGTGCTGGAGAACCGGCTGAGGCGGTGAGGTTCGCACCGCCCCTCCGCGTAAAAAGGACCGCCCCGTTGGGGCGGCCTTTCAGCTTGTAGGAATCCCCGCGCCGCCAGAGAACGGCGCGCCGAGTCGCCGCGCCCTACGGATTTCCTGTAAACGGAATCCCCCCCCGCCCCCTGCGGGGCTTCCCCTACCCCCTCTGGCCTTCGGCCATCTCCCCCTGACAGGGGGAGTCGGCCCCCCCTTTGACAAGGGGGGCTTTTTTGACAGCCTGACGGCGGATTTCTATAATTTACAAGACAAGCGTGGGCCGGAGGAGCCGCGCTCCCTTGGCCCAGCCGTTGGTTTTTCACTCTTTCCAAACGGGCGGAAATGTGGTATGCTTATCATGAGGAAATTTCGCCGCCCCAACGCTTTGGGGCGGGTGATGAGGTGAGGGTTATGAATAAGATGATCCGCCAGCTGAACCGCGATATTCTCGACGCCCTGTCCGACCGGAAGCCCGGAGGGATGCCCAGCCGCCGGACGCTCCAAAACCTGATGAACGCCCCCGGCTGGACCGACGGCCTGGCCGCGCTGTTCCCCATCCGGGAGCGGCTGAGCTGCGCCCGGGTCCTGGAGCTGTGCGCCCCCATTCTGGACAAGCTGTGCTCCGCCCCGCCGGAGAAGGGCTGGGGGCTCTTCTCCTACCAGTACGTCTGCCGCCTGATGTTCCCCGAGGGGGGCTTCGCCCCGGAAGCGGGCCGGTGCGGCCGGGGGGCGGAGTTTTTCCTGACGGTGCTCCAGATCCTGCTGTACCGGGAGCGGGCCGCCCTGCCCTTCGACCCCTTCTGGAACTTCGACTTCCTCAGCGAGGAGGAGTATATGAAGTGCGACAAGGGGCAGGAGTACCGCCGCTTCCGTGAAGCGTGGCACAGGGAGTACATCTATCCGCTGATGCGGCTGGGGATGGAGTACACCCCCTTCAAGACCTTGAGCCACATCACCGGCGTCCACCACGTGGCGCTGACCTGCGCCCGGCAGCTGGCGGAAGCCGGGGTGGAGGTGGACCTGGCGCTGATCTCCGGCGCCGCCGCCGCCCACGACCTGGGCAAGTTCGGCTGCCGCCCCGGCGAGCGGGTGCCCTACCTCCACTACTACTACACCGACCAGTGGCTGCTGGAGCGGAGCATGGGGGACATCAGCCATATCGCCTCCAACCACTCCACCTGGGACCTGGAGCTGGAGTCCCTGTCGGTGGAGTCCCTGCTGCTGATCTACGCCGACTTCCGCTCCAAGTCGGAGCGG
>JAAWNI010000169.1 GCA_022798855.1 Lawsonibacter sp.
AAGGTCTCGATGTTGGCGGCGGAGGGGAAGCGGAGCAGCCGGGAAATCTCCACCGCAGTGGTGTTCTCCGGGTTGATAGCCATATCAATTTTCAGGTTGCGGCGCAGCTCGCCCACGCTGCTGGTGTACTCCTGGTTGCGTATCCGGGCGATGGTGTACTTTGTGCCCAGGTCCTTGGCGGTGAGGCAGCACACCATGTTTACCTCGTCGGCATTGGTGGCGGCCACCAGCAGGTCGGCGGCCATGGCCCCCGCCTCCCGCAGGGTGGCGGCGGATACGCCGTTGCCCCGGACGGTCATCACATCCAGCTGGTCCCCCGCCCGGTGGAGGGCCTCCTCATCGCTGTCCACTATTGTGACATCATGCTCCTCCTGTACCAGCTGCTCAGCCAGAGAGAAGCCCACTTTGCCGCAGCCTACAACTACAATATTCATCGTTTACGATCCCTTCCAATCAAAAAGTTGGGGACGGCTCCCCCGTTAAATGGTCCACTCCCCATGGACGACGCCCACCAAATACCACAGGTCGTCCTCCGGCTGGAACACCAGCTTGAGGGAGGACCAGTCCAGCCCGTCGTTCACCGGGTCGGCGCTGGGAATGCTGAAATCCACATACCGGCACCCCGGATAGGCATCGGCCAGATTTTCCAGGGCGTTGCCGCCGGTCATGATCCGGTCTATCCCAATCTCTGTGGCCTGGGTATAGTCGGCGTTGTAGACGTACCGGGCAAAATAGTCCATGGCGGTCATCTGGATGGGGTCGCCCCGCCCGTCCTCGATCCCCCATGTGTAGACCGTCTGGTCCTGGGGCAGGTTCTTGACCTGGTCCGGGGTAAAGGTGATATCCATGTTGAAGTCCACCGTGGAGTAGGGGGTAAAGGTGACCCCCCGGCTGGGGTGGACGTAGGAAGCCAGCACGGTGTAATCCTGCCGCTGTATGGCCCGGTTTACCGCGCAGGCGGCGTTCAGCAGGGGGAAATTCTCAGCGGGGTTCAGCGGCTCCTGCTCCGCGCCGGGGGAGGAGGAGCCGGGGGCCTCCGACTGACTGCCTGAGATGTTCGGCGTCGTAAAGGCCCCGTTGGACGGCGCCGCCGGGAGGGGCGCCTCTTCCTCCAGCAAATCAATGGGCAGCAGGATTCCCACCAGAAGCCCCATGGCCAAAACCAGGAAATAGGGAAATACAGAAAATCGTTTCAAATGATACAACCTCCTTGTTGGGAGACACGGGCGTCGGCTTGTTTCTTGTCCATTATAAAACGAAATTGTGAAAGATGCAAGAACAACAAATGGGGCGCGGGCCAAAAGGGCCGCTTTTCCCATAAAACTTTTTCTTTCCTCTTCTCCCCTTTTGCCATTGACACCTATTTTTTCCTGGACTATAATGAAAAAATCACCTCTGCCGTTCCTATCTTTTTGGATTTATATCTTTTTGAAAAGGGGCTGTCTCTTTAATGAATCATCAGCGTATTTATAATTTTGCCGCCGGTCCCTCCGTGCTCCCGCTGTCCGCGCTGGAGCGCGCCGGGTCGGAAATAACCAACTATCGGGGTTCCGGTATGTCCGTGATGGAGATGAGCCACCGCTCCAAGGCCTTTCTGGAAATCTTCCAGCAGACTCAGAACAAGCTGCGCCGGCTGATGGACATTCCGGAGGACTACCATATTCTTTTCCTCCAGACCGGGGCCTCCGGCCAGTTCTCCGCCATCCCCCTGAACCTCATCGGCAGGACGGGCAGGGCGGACTACGCCGTCACCGGAAATTTCTCCAGTCTAGCCTGTAAGGAGGCCGCAAAGTACGGCCAGATCAGCCTGGCCGCCGACATGGGGGGGAATAACTACACCCGCATCCCCCGCCAGGAGGAGCTGAAGCTGGACCCCCAGGCCAGTTATTTCTACTACTGCGCCAACAATACCATCTACGGCACCGAGTGGAACTATGTCCCGGAGGCTGGGTCCGTCCCCCTGGTGTGCGACATGTCCTCCGACATTCTGTCCATGCCGGTGGACGTGTCCAAATTCGGCCTGATCTACGCCGGCGCCCAGAAGAATATGGCCCCCGCCGGGCTGACGGTGGTCATCATCAAGGACGGCCTGGCCGGCCATGAGCTGCCCTACACCCCCCTCATGATGAACTACCAAACCATGATCGACAAGGATTCCATGTATAACACCCCTCCCTGCTGGTGCATCTACATGCTGGGCCTTACCCTGGACTGGGTGGAGGAGAACGGCGGGACTGCGGGGATGGAAAAGCTGAAATGGCAGCGGGCCAACATGCTCTACCAAACCCTGGAGGGCTCCAGGCTCTTCCAGCTCCACGCGGACAGGGACTCCCGTTCCGGTATGAACGTCACCTTCCGCACCGGGGACGAGGGGCTGGACGCCAAGTTTGTCCAGGAAGCCACGGCCGCTGGCTTTGTCAACCTGAAAGGCCACCGGAAAACCGGCGGCATGCGGGCCAGCATCTACAACGCCATGCCGGTGGAGGGCGTGGAAAAGCTGTGTGACTTCATCCGGGCCTTTGACAAAAACAACTGAAAGAAGGCGGTTTTTATGCCCCACAAAGACAATCCGCACCTGATGGCCGCCACCGCCCTGTTTGCCGCGGCCATCACGGTGATGACCGCCTACATGCTCCATATCCCCATCCCCACCGGGGGCTATATCCACCTGGGGGACGCCCTGATCTATCTGGCCGCCTGTCTGCTGCCCGCCCCCTACGCGGCGGCCGCCGCCGCCATCGGCGCGGGAATGGCCGACCTGCTCACCGCCCCCATGTGGGTGCTGCCCACCCTGGTCATTAAGGCGGCGCTGCCGCTGTTTTTCACCAGCGGACGTGAGCGGATTCTGTGCCGCCGAAATATCGCCGCTGTGGTGCTGGCCGGCCTCTTCTCCCCCGCCGCATACGCCCTGGCCGGCTGCGCCATGGCCGGGACCATGGCCGCTTTTGCCCCCCAGTTTCTGGGCACCTTGGTCCAGGGCGTCGGCAGCGGCGCGCTGTTCCTGGTCATCGCCCCCGCCCTGGATGGGGCGAAGCTCAAGGAGCGGCTGTGGGCGTAAGCACCATCCAAAATTGCTGATATCATCTTATAGGGGCGGGTATTGCCCGCCCCCGCGAAGCACCAAAATTTTTGACAACTGCTCCAGGAGGTAATCTCATGGCCGACAAAATGCTGGAAGCGAACGAGAAGGCCCGCGAGCTCACCCGGGAGGTCTACGGCCTGGCCCGGCGGATCACGGCGGAAATCCACGCCGCATGCCACCGCCCCGCCGTCCGTTTTACGCTGGAGCCCGGGGAGCCGAGTATTTTTGAGAGCAAGGCGGGCGGCACACCCTACCTGCCCCACGACATGCCTTGGCCTTTGGACGGCGGCGGGGCGGGCCTGGGCCTGCTGGCCCAGGTGGACTGCGCCGGGCTGGCGGGTCTGCCCGACTTCCCCACCACCGGGCTGCTGCAATTTTTCGTGTCCCCGGGGGACGTCTGGGGGCTTAACTTCGACGACCCCACCGACACCGCCGGGTTCCGAGTGCTCTACCACGAGGCAGTGGACCGCACCGTAACGCCGGAGGAGGTGGAGTCCAAGCGCCCGCCCCGCCCGGAAGAGGCGGACGACTGGCTCCCGCTGTGCAAAAACTGCCGCATCGTTCTGAGCCCCCCCGCCGAGCAGGGGATGAACGAGACGGATCCCCGTTTCGGCCCGCTGTTCGCGGAAAAATGGAACGCCCTGCGCCCCGACGCCCCGGTAACGGGGACGTGGGACATGCACCAGCTGGTCCCGGAGCGCCTGCGGGACTACGACGCCACCTATCAGCCCGGGTGGGAGGCGGCCTTCCACCAGCTGGGAGGCTACCCCTATTTCACCCAGGACGACCCCAGGCCCGGCCAGTACGAGGACTTCGACACCCTCCTCTTCCAGCTGGACAGCTGTGACCTGGTCCTCTGGGGCGACTACGGGGTGGGCAATTTCTTCATCAACCGGGACGCTCTGAAACGCCGGGACTTCTCTAAAGTGCTGTACAACTGGGACTGCTGCTGACCGCCACGGCCGCCTGCGCAAAGGAGATATTTTATGACTGACACCGAGCTGGCCAAAGAAATCTGCGGCGATATCCGCGCCGCCCACAAAAGGACCTGCCTCCCCTTCACCCTGGAGGTGGGGGAGCCTGGCCTGACCGACAGCAAGGTAGGGGGCACTCCCTATCTGCCCAGGGGCGAAGCCTGGCCGGTGTGCAGCTGCGGCGCCCCCATGACCTTCCTGGCCCAAATCGACTGTACACAGCTGAAAGACCTGCCTGACTTCCCCCATACCGGCCTGCTGCAATTTTTCGTCGGCACCGACGACCTCTATGGGGCCGATTTTGACGGCCAGACCGCCCAGCTGGGCTATAAGGTCTTCTACCGGGAGGCGGTGGACCCCTCCGTCACACCGGCGGATGTTGCCCTCCCCCAGCCCACGGACGATGAGGAGCGCTACACCCCCCTGGGGGACCGGCCCTGCCGCGTCGTCTTTGGGCAACCGCGGGAGCAGGCGATCCCTGAGGGCGACCATCTGTTTGAAACGCTGTTTGTCCAGGCCTGGAACCAGCGCCGCCCGGAAAAGCACCTCAACTCCATCTGGGATTTCTATGGCCTGTTTCCCAAGGAGGAGCGGGATTATGACATTTTCACCCTGAAATCGGAGCTCAAGACCGGCCACCGGATGGACGGCTACCCCTTCTTCACCCAAAATGACCCCCGGAGTGGGGATATCGACTATCAGGAGTTCGACACCCTCCTCTTCCAGCTGGACAGCGAGATGCGGGACCGGCGGGAGCTGGTCTGCTGGGGCGACTGCGGGGTGGGTAATTTTTTCATCAGCCGGGACGCACTGAAACGCCGGGATTTCTCCCGGGTGCTGTACAACTGGGACTGCGGCTGATATTACAGGTGGATCATATCTTAAGAACCTGTATTCATAAGTGAAAATGCCGGATGGACGAGGAATTTTGCCGCCCTGCAAGGCAAAAAATCACAGGAATCCTTTGTGGATTTCAAGATT
>JAAWNI010000261.1 GCA_022798855.1 Lawsonibacter sp.
GGGCCGCTCTGTAGGGGCGCACATTGTGCGCCCGTGTTTACCGGGCCTATCGTACAACAGCGGGCGGACAATGTCCGCCCCTACAACAATCCAATCAATTAAAGGAGGAAACAACATGCCTAGCAATCAAACACCCAACTACAAGCTCTCACAATGGGAGCGTACGGACAAGGTCCAGATGGAGGATTTCAACGCGGACAACGCCAAGATTGACGCCGCCATCAAGGCCGAGGCCGACGCCCGCACCGCCTTAGCCGCCCAGGTGGCGAAAAAAGGGAATTGCCGTGTCTGGGCCACCAGCTACATCGGGACCGGCACCTGCGGCATGAATGGCCCCACATCCGTCACATTCCCGGAGAAGCCTCTGTTTGCCATGATCTTGACGCCCGGTTCCATAGAAATCGCGTGGATCACGCCTGGAAACGGCTTCCTTGTATACAGCAAGTCAAATCAGCTGACCTGGTCCGGCAATACCGCGTCCTGGTTCCATGATTACCCAAATGGCGAGCCCCAGAATCAGCTGAACTATAAAGGCAGCAGATACAATGTCCTCGCTTTCTTTATGACTGACAAGTAAGACGACCGCGCGCTCTGGGGCGGAGAGGGCAGGGAAAGGCCCCCGGCAAAACCGGGGGCCTTTTTTTCCAGTTTCGGAAAGGTCCGAAACTTGGGTTCAGGGATTAGGCAGAGGCCTTGACCTTGAGGTCAACATCAGCAGCACTGGGTGCGCCAGTCCGAGTGATAGTCGCAGTCACGGTGAATTCTGCCTGAGCCGCAGTACCAGTACCAGAGGCCACACCCTCAGTTGTCAGCTCTTTGAAGGCAAAGCTCAGCGCAATGCCATTCCCAGTGCTGTCATCCAGAAGCTTAGCAACCAGGGCCTTGGCGGCATCCTCGTCAAAATCAATCTCGGTTGTTTTGTGAGTGAAGGTCAGAACAACAGAGGCATCCTTAGTGGTCTTGCTGGCCTCAGCGCTAATTGTCCAATCGGTAGACAGGTTATCGCCCTCGACCACGTCGGTCTTGAGTGTGGCAGAAATCTTCACGGGCACGGTGCAGGCTTTGTCGGTATTGACCGTAACCTTGAGAGCTCCATCGGCTTTCCAGTCGGTAGCGGTGCCAGCAACAATAGCAGTAGTGCCGAGCGTAGTGGTGTCGTCAGCAGCAACGCCTTTCCGGGTGCCGTTAGCATAGGTGACATCGAAAGTGATGCCGGCATTCTTAAGAGCGGCAGCATTGACGGCGGTGCCCCATCCGGTCCATACGGTCTTGGTGGCGTCGCTCATAGCAATACCTGTGATAGCGGTGGCGGGCAACGCCTCAACAATCACCAGCATCTTTACGGGAGTAGAGCTCTTCATAACCTCATTGCCAAGCTCACTATCCGTAGTACCAACATTGGAGGCCTTATAGCCAGCGGGAACGCTCTTGAGCAGGTCAGCGGTCAGCGTACCGAAACCAGCGGCGTCCAGAGGAACATTAACAGTTTCGGTTCCAATCAGAGTGCCAGCCTTAGTTGCCTTATACTCCACGCGAACCGCCTGGTTGCCCTCAGCAGGAGGAGTAACAGCGCCGCCCTTGACATACTCGAAGGTAATCACGGGACGCTCGTCGTACTTCTTCCACAGCAGGTACATGGGATCCTGGACAGCTTTGAAGCCCTTCTTGGACAGGTCGGGGGCGTCAATCTCAGCCACGTCGGTGCCGTCGGTGGGACGGGCGACCTTGCGGATCTCATAGAACTCGGCCTTGCCGCCGGGCAGCTGGGTGCGGATTTCCACATCGATGGTGGCCTGGCCGATGCCGGTATCGCTCTTAGTCTCGGCCACGGTGTCGGAGTAGAACACGACCCACTCAGCCACGCCGTTGCTGTTCAGAACGGCGGTGATGATGCCCTTGAACTCCTTCTCGCCGGTGGCCTTGTCAGCGTCGCCCAGGCTGTCGATGGCCTCCTGGACGGAGCCGTAGGCGCGGGTCTTCCAATCAGAGACGGCCTTGCCGGCGTTGTCGATGTAGCCCTCGTGCTGGCGGACAACGGCCTTGGCGTCGCGGATGAAGTCGATGCCGTAGTCGTGCTGGCCGTCCAGGACGTACAGGGTGCGGCCCTGGAGGCGCAGAGTGCCTTCCTGAGTGGTCTTGAAGGTCTTGCCGGAAGAGGTGTGCTCCACAAGGTTGGTCCGGGGACGGGTGACGTAGTTGAAGGTGACGTTAGCGGTGTTGGAGTCGCCGGTGAGGACCACGTCGTAGATGCTCTCCTCGTCGTCCACCTTGTGGCCGGTGGTCAGGATCTCGCCGAAGGGATAGCCATAGATCTTGTCCTCAGCGACGGTCAGGTCGCCGTTATCAGCCTTGCGCACGATCTCCTTCACGTCGGTGACCACGTCGCCGGCGGCGTTGTAGCGCAGCTCAACGATCTCGTACTGGTTTTTGCGCATGGTGTCGATGGTGCTGGAGTACTTGCTCTCGGCCTCCTGGGTGACGATCTCACCGTTGATGACGGCCTCGAACTGCCAGTAGTAGGTGCCATTCTCATAGCGCTCGTACTTCACGGGGTCCAGGATGTAAGCCTTGGTGGCGTTGTTGCCCTCGGCCTCGCCCAGGATGACGGCGCCGATGATGAAGTGGTCCTTGTCGAACACAGCGTAGGCGTTCTCGCCCAGGTAGCTGTCAGTGCTGGGAGCGCCGACGGCGACGAAGTGGCCGTTCACATCGGTGTTCGCGGTCCAGGCGTCGTTGTCGTTGTCGGCTTTGCTACCGATAGTGCTGCCGTCGTCAGTGTTATTGGCGTAGTAGTTGCCCTGGACGCGGTTGGTGGTCTTGGTGACGATGTCCACGTCCTGCACGCCGGTGTACACGCCGTTCACGTCGGTGATGGCGTTGGTGATGTTCAGCTTGCTGCCGCCCTCGCCGCCGGCGGAAGCGCTGACCTCATCCACGTCCACGGTGATGAACACGGAGGCGTCCTCGCCATAGGCCCGGGCGGAGGTCAGGATCTGACCGGCGCCAGTGCCGGTGCCCTTGGTGTACTGCATGGTTTCGCCGATGAGCAGGTCGCCGTCGCGGCTGGTGCCGCTGTCGGTGACGCCGTCCAGGCGCAGCTTGGCGCAGTTCATCTTCAGCTCGCTGGCGTCGCCGCTGGTGACGTCGTCAGTCTTGGAAGCCAGCATCATGGCCTCGCCGTTCTTGTCCACGCAGGGCTTCAGGGTGTAAACGCCATTGGCCTCGGTGTAGGTGTACCAGCGGTTCAGCAGGTACACGCCGTCGCTCTTGTTGGTGCCCCACTGTTTGTAGTAGGCGTTGGCGTTGGCGTACTCAGCGTTGGTCAGCACGTCGTCAGCGCCGCCGTGGGACTTGTCCTTGACCATGCTCTTGATGTTCTTGTTGGTCTCGCGGACGTCGACGGTGATGTTCTTCATGGTGCCGTCCAGGAAGATGCCAGCGGCGCTGGCGGTCTGGATGGACAGGTTGCTGTTGCGCATGTCATAGCCGGTGACAAACACGTACTGCTTGGTGCCCTCGTGGAGATCCAGGCCCAGGAAGTAGCCGTACTCGTCCAGATAGACATTGTAGGTGTTGCTGGTCAGCAGGTTCTGGTCATACTGGTCCAGCACGTCCACGTCGTAGCAGGCGCGGTCGCTGTCGTTGTACTCAGTGCCGTCCACGGTGATCTTGGTGGGGTACTTGTTGCCCTCCTGGCCCTTGCTGAACTTGGTGCCCAGAGAGAACTTGGTGATGGTGCTTTCAGCCAGGATCTCGGGCTCCTCCAGAGCGACGATTTCCAGCTTGCTGGTGTCCTTGTCGGACATCTGCACCCGGTAGAAGACCTCGTTGACCACGCCCTCCACCTCGGGCACGTCCTCGACATGGGCAGTCTTGGTCTGGCTGACCAGGTCCAGGCTTCCGCCGGTCTTGGGAACATACTTCATGTGGACCTTGAGGGTGGCGTTCTCCTTGGTCTCGCTGTAGGTGCTGGTGGCCTGAGCCAGCCAGGTGTGGATGGAGGTGATGGTAATGACCTCGTTGTCCCGGTCCAGGAAGACCTGGGTCAGCACGCCGTCGCCGGTGATGCCCACGCTCTCGGTGTTGGAGCGCTTCATTTCGGCGCCGGTAATGACCTCATCGGTGCCGACATACCCGTACTGAGTGTAGTCAGTAGCGGTGGTGCCGGTGCTGTTGTCAGCCTCGTGGCCGTCCACATAGACCTCCAGGTCATAGTCCCGGATGGTGATGTTGTTCAGCAGATCATACAGGTCGCGGCCGCTGACGCCCTTGGTGTAGGTGGCCTCCAGCTTGGTCTTGTCCATGTAGGTGCCGATCTTCTCGGTCTTGTAGGTCCAGGTGTAGGAGGGACGCTCGAAGATGTCGGAGTCGATCCGCTTCACCAGGTTGCCGTTGTACAGCTCCTCGCCCAGCTGGCAGTAATACTGGCCGCTGTGGTCGATGTCGGAGGAGTGCTTGTTGTCGATCAGGCGGTTGTACTTGGGGTCAGTGCTGGTACGGGGGGTGTACTCAGCCTTGTAGCCGCCGATCCAGCTCTCGCCGTTGGAACCGGTGTACTCCACGCCGGGGTCGCCGGTGAAGCGCACCAGGTCGGACTGCAGGGCGTTCAGGGCCATCTGAGCCACCTCGTTGCGGGTCAGGGCCTGCTCGGCCTTGGAGTCGATCTGGGCAAACATGCCCACCTCGGTGGCCTGCTTCACGGTGGCAAGAACGTAGTCGTCGCCGAAGTCCTGCTGATACTGGAAGTAGCCCAGGGCTTTCAGCATCATCAGGGCGGCCTGGACAGCGTTCACGTTCTGGCCAGCGCCGTACATGCCGCCGCCGATACCGGAGGTGATGCCGTTGGCGGCGCAGGCGGCCACGTAGGGGGCGGCCCAGGCGGGCACATCGCTAAAGGGGTTTGTGCCCTGGTAGTAGTTGTAGTCCAGGTTGAGCAGCTTGGACATGATGACAGCCATCTGCTCACGGGTGACATAGTCATCCGGGTTGAAGTTTCCGTTG
>JAAWNI010000170.1 GCA_022798855.1 Lawsonibacter sp.
ATCGACAAGATGCTCAACGTGCTGAACAAGAAGTCCGGCGTGGAGGGCCTGAGCTGCGTCAGCTCCGACTTCCGCGACCTGGAGAACGCCGCCAGCGAGGGCAACCAGAAGGCCGCGCTGGCGCAGGAGAAGTTCGCCTATGAGGTCCGCAAGTATGTGGGCGCTTACGCCGCCGCCATGGGCGGAGCGGACGCCGTCATCTTCACCGCCGGCGTGGGCGAGAACGACAAGGCCATCCGGTCCATGGTCTGCAAGGGCTTGGACTTCATGGGCCTGAAGCTGGACGAGGCCGCCAACGACGTCCGGGGCCAGGAGACTGTGATCTCCGCCGCCGACTCCAAGGTGAAGGTGCTGCTCATCCCCACCAATGAGGAGCTGATGATCGCCATCGACACCGCCGAGCTGGCCAAATAATCGAAACAACACCACAGGCGGACGCATCTGCGTCCGCCTGTGCCGCTGTGGGAGGTATTATGTCAGATTTGACGTCCATACGGAACATCGGCCAGGAGATGGCCAGAAAGCTCACCGTTGTCGGAATTGATTCCGCTGAAAAACTGACCGACACAGGCTCCAGGCAGGCGTTCTTTCGGCTGAAAGAGGTGTACCCAAACGTCTGCCTGGTCCATCTGTACGCGCTGGAGGGCGCCGTTCAGAATGTTGAGTTTCATGAGCTTTCCAAGGAAAAAAAGCGGGAATTGAAGGAATTCAGCGATTTCCTGCGGGGAGCGCCCAGAGATACGGGGGAGCCACAGGAGCCGGATGCCTGACCGCGTCCGGCATTTTTACAGGTCCAGCTTCATGTAGATGCAGCCCTCGATGGGGTTGTCGTTGTAGCGCTCGACCTCATAGAAGCCCAAAGCCCGGTACATGCGGATGGCGCTCTCCAGAAACGGGAAGGTGTCCAGCAGCATGTGGGCGTAGCCGATGGCTCTGGCGTCGTCAATCACTTGCCGGGCCAGCCGTTCCCCGATGCGCGCGCCACGGTACTGGGGCCTGACGTAGAGCCGCTTCATCTCGCAGTTCCGCTCGTCCAGCTTCCGCAGGCCCACGCACCCGGCGGGCGATCCGTCTCGGAAGGCCAGGTACAGCCGGCCCTCCGGCATCCCGTATTTGGATTCCAAATGGATAAGCTCATTCTGATAATCCTGAAGGGCCAGATACTCCTGGAAGGAGGGGTTGCTGGAGGCAAGTGCCTCTGTGTACTCTGAAAACAGCCTGCCGATCTCCAGGGGATGCCTGTAGGCGGGGATGATGGTTATGCTCATTTCGCCGACCTCCGAAGTATGATATACCATTCTACCATGAAAAGGGACCGTTGACAAGGACAAGAGCGCTATATTATAATGTCGCTATGAAAAGGGGGCGCGCGGCGTGAAGAAGTGGTATGACGAGGAGTATGAGTTTGAAATCGAGGTGATAGGCTTCCTGCGCGGCGGCCACACGGAGCGTTACTGCCGGAACGGGGAGGAGGTCGGGGACAGGTATACCTGCACCTATGGCTGTCCGGTCAACGAGGAGGGCTGCGGAATCTGCTCCAAGACCATGCTGACGCTCTTCCCTTTGATGGAAGTGGTCCGGAGCGGCGGCGACCTGGAGAAGGTGGGGGGAGACAGCAAGTACAGCAAGGTGGTCGTCTGTCCCGATGGCTGCGTTATGTTCCGCCTCACCGCCAAGCCGCTGGGGAATGAGAACTTTTTTACTGGAAAATTTTTTGACTAGGCGCTGTTTGAAAAATGGAAATGTGCCCAACGGCGAGAAATTTTTTCGCCAGACGAAGCCAATTTGACGCAGGAATACTGGGTGTATTTCAAGGAAAATTGGCAAAGCATGGCGGAAAAAGAGCCGGTGTTTGGGCATGTTGACATTTTTCAAACAAGCCCCAAGACACAGTATGCAGAGCATGAGGAGCTTTTGGCATCATTGAAAGTTGGAGTTCCAGTACATGAACCCCCAAATAGTCAGTGTTCAATATTTTACACTTACAATTCCTGTTTATAGAGCTGATGAACGCTATTTGCCAGGAGGACAGTATGGATATTCATGTCAATGATATACTAAAGATGAAGAAGCCCCACCCCTGCGGCAGTGGGGAGTGGCTGGTCCTGCGGGTGGGGATGGATTTCAAAATGCGCTGCCAGGGCTGCGGCCGGGAACTCATGCTGCCCCGGAGCAAGACGGAGAAGAACATCAAAAAGGTCTTCCGAGATGGCCAGCCTGTAGAAAACCTATAATCAACAGGCGGGGAGGAAAAACGAAGTTTTTCCCAAAATTTCTTTTTTCGGTTCCTTTTTCTTTATGAAAGAAAAAAGGAACAAAAAGAGGAGGAGTTTTATGCGTTACGACAGCGACCTGCTGTACCGTCCGCCGGGGGAGTGGAAGAGCTACCTGCTCCAGTGCACCATCGGCTGTTCCAACAATCAGTGCACCTTCTGCGGGATGTACAAGGAGAAGAAATTCCGCATCCGCCCGGTGGAGGAGATTTTGGAGGACATTGACATGGCCCGGGAGTACTACGGGCCGGACCTGGAGCGGGTATTCCTGATGGACGGCGACGCGATCATCATGAAGACAGAGGAGCTGCTCCAGATTCTGGAAAAGCTCTACCGGACCTTCCACCGCCTGGACAAGGTGACCCTCTACGCTGGTCCCAAGAGCACCCTGTCCAAGTCCCCCGAGGAGCTGCGGGCCCTCCATGAAGCGGGGTTGTCCCGGGCCTACCTGGGGGTGGAGAGCGGCAGCGGCCAGGTGCTCCAGTTTATCCATAAGGGCTGTTCCGCCGAACAGATGCTGCTGGCGGGCCAGCGGCTGGTGGAAGCGGGCATCGACCTGTGGGTCACCGTCATCCTGGGGATGACCGGGGCCAACGGGGAGGGGGGCGATTGGGAGGAACACATCCTCTCCACCGCGGAGATGATTAACGCCATGAAGCCCCGGCACCTGTCCGCCATGACCTTCGCCCCCGCCAAGGGCACACCCCTGGGGGAGGACGTGCTGGCCGGGCGTTTTGAGGTCTGTTCTGCTGACCACGTGCTGGAGGAGTGCCGCCTGCTTATTGAGCGCCTGGAGGTGGACCCGCTCCACTTCACCAGCAACCACGCCTCCAACTACCTGCCCCTGAAGGGCGGCCTGCCTGAGGACCGGAAGCGGTTCCTGGACATGATCGACCAGGCCCTGGCGGGGAAAATCCGGCTGCGCAAAACCCTGAACCGGGGCATTTGAGCCCCTAAATGACGCTCGTCCTCCTGGCCAGCGGGGCCGGGAGGACGAGTTTTTCATTGTCCGAATCCTGCCACATTATGGCCGTGATGGCAGAATGAGAGAGGAAAAAAGGCTATTCTTATGAAATTCTAACAATTTGTACAATAACAAGTGGCCATTTCTAGGCAGTTTTGCCCTTGTTTTGCGTTTCGGAATTGGTTACAATGTGGTTACAAAAGTAACAGAACGTTGCTTTTGGTTGTCATAATTATGACAAAGTTTGCAGTTAAGGGAGGCAGTCAATGAAGCGAAAGCTATTTTCCGCTATGCTGAGCATCTTTGCCCTGCTCCTCCTGATGGGCGCGGCCGCGGTTCCAGAACAACCGGCCGCCCTCTTGGCAGAGGAGGAGAGCGCCGGCCTTCAGGACGCGGCGCTTGAGACTGAAGCGAGGTCGCCAGATGCGCAGCTTGGCAAAACAGATTCCCTGATCTCAATCGGCGGCGGGCCGAAAAGCGGTGAAGGTGTGGAGCAGCCTGAGACAAACGCGCCCACAGAACCCGAGGACTCCACCGCGCCGGATGAGCCGGCGGAACCCAGTGAACCGGACGTGCCGGAAAAACCCGTGGAGCCAGTCGCTCCCGCCCCGGCGGTGGACAACGGCCTGCTGATCGACGGCCAGCCCGCTCCGCTGGAGCTGTGCAGACGGGCCGAGGGGGGGACCACCTTTGTGTCCCTGTCCGCCATCGCCCGCCAGCTGGACCCCGCAGCCCAGATCGGCTGGGATGGCGGGACAATGACCGTCACAACGCCCCGGCTGTCCCTGACCGCCCAGGTGGGAGAGCTCTACATTGTGGCCAATGGGCGGTACCTCTATGTGCCTGAGACGGTTCAGAACCATGGGGATGGCAATATCTCTGTGCCGCTCCGCACCGTCGCCAAGGCCTTCGGCGCCACCGTGGGATACAACGGCTCTACCGGCGTGGTCACAGTCGCCCGGGGCTCCGGCGCGATTCAGGACGGCGGCAGCTTCTACAATCAGGATGATTTGTTCTGGCTGTCCCGGGTGATCCATCGGGAGAGCGGCAACCAGCCCATGGAGGGCCGTATGGCTGTGGGCAACGTGGTGCTCAACCGGGTGGCCGACCCTGCCTTCCCCAATACGGTGGAGGGTGTGCTGGCTCAGAAGAACCAGTTCAGCAGCTACCGGACCGGAGCTATGGCCAATACCAAGCCCTCGCAGGGCAGCGTCATTGCCGCCAAGCTGGTGCTGGACGGCGGCGTGGTAGAGGAGACGAGGGGCGCGCTGTTCTTCGACTCCACTACTAACAGCTGGGCCGCCCGGAATAAACAGCATATTGCCACCATCGGCGGGCATAAATTTTATGGCTGATTGGCGTGTGAACCGTGCGGGTAGTCCAAAAGAGTCTCAAAGCAAAGAACCAAAAGAGAGGTCCTGAGTGGACCTCTCTTTTTATATTCAACCTCTGGCTCCGTTCTTAGGCTGGATCTTATCAAAGGCTGGATTGGTGAGGTAGACATTTCTGGCATCCATTTTCTCTTTGCACAGCCGCAGGCATTCGCCAAACCGCTGGAAGTGGACGATTTCCCGCTCCCGCAGGAAGCGGATGACATTGTTCACATCCGGGTCATCGGACAGCCGCAGGATGTTATCGTAGGTGAGTCGGGCCTTCTGCTCTGGTGCAATCACGAAAGTGCAACCTGGGGCTAAAAATTCCAGTGTATCTCAATGGGAACATCACGAGTGCCAGGGATGCGCTTGC
>JAAWNI010000171.1 GCA_022798855.1 Lawsonibacter sp.
TTCAAGCACCCAAGCCCCCCTTGTCAAAGGGGGGTGCCCCCGCAGGGGGCGGGGGGATTCCATTTACCAAGAATCTGTAGGGCGCGGCGGCCCCGGCGCGCCGTTCTCCGGCGGCAGAGGGATTTCGTCAGACGAAACAGCTGGAAAAAAAGAATCCCCCAGTCAGCGGCTACGCCGCTGCCAGCCCCCTTTCGCAAGGGGGCCTTACCCCCTGCGGGGGACGAGGATTTCCGGAATTTACGGGACAAGCGTAATCGCGCCCGGCTGTGATTTGACACGGCCGGGCCTTTGGTTTATACTGGGAGCGAACGCTCTGATTGGAAAGGAAATAAGAGAATGGCAGGATTTTTCAACGCGCTCTCAGCCTGTTTCGTGCTGCTGATGATCATGTCGGTGGGCTACCTGATGGGCCGCTTGGGCTGGATGACCCAGCGGGAGAAGAGCTTTGTCAGCAAATATATCGTCAATATCGCGGTGCCCTGCAACTGTGTGGTGGGCCTGCTGGACAATCTGGACCGGGAGGGCATCGTCCAGGCCGCCGGCATGATGGCCGCCGGGGTGGCGTCCGTCATCCTGACCGTGCTGGTCTCGGCCACAGTGGCAACGCTCCTCCGCCTGCCCCATGAGCGGTGGGGGGTGTTCGTGGCCATGGCCGGGTTTTCCAACACCCTGTTTATTGGCATCCCGGTGTGCACCCAGCTCTTCGGCGACGTGAGCATGCCCTACATCATGCTCTATTACATCGGCCACACCAGCCTGATGCAGTCCATCGGCATGATGCTGCTGGAGCGGGCCGGGTCCAAGGCGGGCCAGAAGGGCAGCTTCCTCCAGTTTTGCAAGGATGTATTTCTCAAGCCGCCCATTCTGTCGGTGGCCTTCTCCATCGTGCTGCTGGCGCTGGGGTGGAAGCTGCCCCCCGTTCTGATGCGGTTCGCCGACTATATCAGCGGGTCGGTGTCCCCCCTGGCCCTGATCTACTGCGGCTTTATCGTCTATGAGGTGGGGCTGAAAAATCTGCGCTTCGCCCAGGGCCTGCCCGCCATGCTGGCGGTCCGGCTGGTAGTGGCGCCGGTGATCAGCCTGGCCTGCTGCTCCCTGTTTGGAATGGAGGGGCTGGCCCTCCAGGTCTTCGTGGTGGAGAGCGCCCTGCCGGTGGTGAGCCAGGTGACCGTGGCGGCGGGGGCCTACGGCGCTGACGAGAAGTACGCCGCCACCGGCGCCTGCCTGTCCATTATGGGCAGCTTTGTGACCATTCCCATTCTGATGCTGGTTTTGGGCTGATACATCATTAAAACCTGTTTGGCATCTCGGCGTGTTTGGATTGGCGGGGGATTTTTAACGCAGCCTGGGCGGAAAATGCCCCGGGATGCCCCCTTGGCTGCGCCGTGCGGCCCAGGTTGCCTCCGGCTGCTGCATCGGCTCCGCCGTCACCAGGGGGCAGCTCCTTCAAATGGGCCAGCTGGCCCTGCCCGCCGCCGCCCTGTGCCTGGGCTATATGGTTTGCTGCGTGGGGATGGGGCTGGTGGGCGTGACGCTGGTCTTTCCCCAGATTTTCAACGTGGTCGTAACGGTTCTTGCATAGACAGAGTGTTTCTCCAGCTTGCGGAAAAGTACCCCGTCGTCTTTTAAGGCTCCCTCTTTGAGGGAGCTGGCACCGCCGCAGGCGGTGGCTGAGGGAGAAAAACAGCGTTTTTATAAATTTTTTCTCCATCAAAACTCCCCCCGTCACGGCTTTGCCGTGCCACCCCCCTCCTGGAGGGGGGCTTTTTTGACGGTCCGGGGCGGCGCGAAAGCGCCGCTCTATTTCTTAAAATTGCGGATTACCCCATTTTACGGCCATTAGCAGGTTGCAATCCGGGAATATTTGGTGTAAAATGTACCCACTATAATTTTAAAATGGAGGAGCATGGTTATGGACGACAAGGTAAAAGCTCTGCTGGAGCGGGTGAAGGGCACCGCCAACTACGCCGCTGACGCCGCGGCGGACGGGGCCCGGGCGGCGGGCCGGAAGGCCGGCCAGATGGTGGACGTGGCCAAGCTGAATGTCCGGCTTTTCGATCTGAATGGGGAGTATAACGACATCCTGCGCCAGCTGGGGCAGGTGATGTTCGACACCCATCAGGGGAGGACCGCCGACCCGGAGCAGGTTTCCAGCCTGCTGGCCCTGGCTGACGAGAAGAGCGCCGGAATCGCTGAGCTGAAAGGCCGTATCTCTGACCTGCGGCAGTCGCAGAACTGCCCGGCCTGCGGCGCGCCCTGCGGAAAGGGCGACAAGTTCTGCCGCGCCTGCGGCGGAGCGCTGTAATAGGAGGTTTTTATGGACTACACAATGGAACAATATCAGGCCAGCGCCCAGGCCGTCCGGGAGCGCCTGGGGGCCTTTGCCCCCAAGGTGGCCATGGTGCTGGGCTCCGGGCTGGGCTACCTGGGGGACGAGGTGGAGGCTCCCATCGCCATCGACTACAAGGACATCCCCCACTTTAAGGCGTCCACCGCCCCCGGCCACAAGGGCCGGCTGGTCTTCGGCGTGCTGGAGGGCCGGAACGTGGCCGTGATGCAGGGCCGGATGCACCACTACGAGGGCTACTCCTATGAGGAGGCGTCCTACGCCGTCCGGGTGCTGCGCCTGCTGGGCTGCGACACCCTGATCGTCACCAACGCCGCCGGCTGTGTCAACACCCAGTGGAAGGCCGGCGACCTGATGCTCATTACCGACCAGATCAAGATGTTCTCTGAGTCCCCCCTCCGGGGGGAGAATCTGCCCGGCTTCGGGGTCCGCTTCCCCGACGCTTCCCACCTGTACACCCCCCGGCTCCGGGAGCTGGCCCGCCAGACGGCGGAGGAGCTGGGCATCCCCCTGCGGGAGGGGGTCTACTTCTACTGCTACGGGCCCCAGTACGAGACTCCGGCGGAGGTCCGCGCCGCCCGCCTGCTGGGCGGGGACGCGGTGGGCATGTCCACCGCCCCCGAGGTGGTTGTGGCCGGCCACTGCGGCATGGAGGTGCTGGGGCTCACCCTGCTGTCCAACATGGCCGCCGGCATCTTGGACCAGCCCCTCTCCGAGCAGGAGGTCCTGGATGCCGCCGCCGCCGCCCGGGAGAAATTCTCCGGGCTGGTCAGGGCGTGCCTGGGGAAAATGTAGGGCCACGACTTGTCGTGGCCGCTGTCCATGGGTAGGGCGGCATTGTAAAAAACGGACACGGCAAGCCATGTCCCTACGAAACCGCTGTACCACCCCTGTCAGGAAGGCCGTAGGGCGGGACGACCTCGGCCCGCCGTGTTTCCAATACCGCAACGCTCGCAAAACAACTGGCCGCTGGCAGGGTGGTGTTGTAAAAAACGGACACGGCAAGCCGTGTCCCTACGAAACCGCCAAGCCGCCGCGCCCTGCACACGAGGAGGAAACCTGGAATGTCAATTCTATTTACCAACGCCACCGCCGTGGCCATGGACCCGGCCCAGCCGCTTTTGAAGGATGTCTTTGTGGCGGTGGAGGGGAGCAAGATCGCCTCTGTGGGGGCCGCGCGCCCGGCCGGGGAGTTCGACCGGGTCATCGACTGCGCCGGAAAGGTGATGATGCCCGGCTTTGTCAACGCCCACACCCATGTGCCCATGACCCTCATGCGGGGCTACGGCGGGGGCTGCGACCTGCACACCTGGCTCAATAAATACATCTTCCCCGCCGAGTCCAGGCTGGATGACCGGTGCGTGGCCGCCGGGGCGGCCCTGGGGCTGGCGGAAATGATCGCCACGGGCACCACCTGCATTGCCGACATGTATATGAACACCGAGACGATTGCCCAGGCCGTGCTGGAAGCTGGCATTTCCGCCAACCTGGCCTGCGGGGCGGTGTACTTCGGCGCTCCGGAGGACTTCTCCCCCGATAAGTGCAATGACTGCCAAAACCACATCCGTCTTTTTGAGAACTGGCACGGGGCCGGGGATGGGCAGATTTTGGTGGACGCGTCCATCCACGCGGAGTACACCTCCTGCCCCCCGGCGTGGGAGTGGGTGGCGGATTTTGCCCAGAAACACAATCTGCGGATGCACGTCCACGTGTCTGAAACCCATTCCGAGCATGAGAAGTGCATTGAAAAATACGGGGCCACCCCCGCCCAGCTGCTGGACAAGTACGGGGTGTGGCAGAACGGCGGCATCGCCGCCCACTGCGTCTATCTGTCCGGCGGGGACGCGGAGCTCTTTGCCAGGCGGGGGGTCGCCGCCGTCCACAACCCGGTGTCCAACCTGAAGCTGATGTCCGGGGTAGCCCCCCTGTTCTTCCTGCGGGAGTGCGGCATGAATGTGGCCCTGGGCACCGACGGGGTGTCCTCCAACAACAGCCACAACCTGTTTGAAGAGATGAAGGCGGCCGCTCTGGTGCAGAATTACAGCTTTGGAGAGGACCACGGCCAGCTGTCCGCTTCCGACATCCTGGCTATGGCTACCATCAATGGAGCGAAAGCCCTGGGCCGGGACACGGGGGCCATCGCCCCGGGCAAGGCCGCCGACCTGATCCTGGTGGACTTCACCGCCCCCAACCTCTTCCCCTGCCACGATATTGTGGAGAACCTGGTCTATTCCGCCGCCCCCTCCAACGTGGTGATGAATATGGCCCGGGGGAAAATCATATATGAGAATGGAGAATTCCTCACCCTGGATATGGACCGCATCCGGGCTGAGGTGGAGAACTACGCCCTGCCCCACATTTTTGGAGGGAAATAATGCCCGCCTACTTTGAAATGTCCTTGCAATTTCAGCGGAAGGACCTGTACTCCAGCTTTATAACGGACTTCGATGCCCATCTGGAGCGGTCCGGCCTGGTTTTTGGGGACGGTTTTTGGGAGGACGAGGGCCTGTCCCAGGGGGAGATCGCCGCCTGGAACCAGAAGAAGCTGGACAGCGATTTTGTTTTGGGCTATACCAC
>JAAWNI010000172.1 GCA_022798855.1 Lawsonibacter sp.
CCCTTGCGCTGGGCGGACTTGGGCTCCTGGTCCAGCTCCCGCATCAGGGCCAGCACCTCCCGGCTTACGCTGTGGTGGGAGGTGGCCAGCTCCAGGTGGTAGCCCTTCCTGGGGTCGGTGACTGACCCTCCGGCCAGAAAGGCTCCCCGGAGGAAGGCGGAGCGGCAGCAGGGCTCCTCCACCACGGCGAAGTTCAGGTGGAGGGCCAAAGCCCTGGGGTGCCCGCCGAAGGCCTGATGGATCGCTTCCAGCTTGGCCGGGTCGTCCAGGGTGAAGACCCGCTTCCCGCCCCCCTCGGGCAGACGGTCAAAGGTCAGCCGGAAGGCCTTTTTCAGCAGGGCGGGCAGCCGCTGGGCAAAGGCTTCGTTCTCCGTGACGACGCGGGCCTGGCTGGCGGTAAAGGTGTTGCAGTAGAGCAGGGCGCCGTAGGCCTCCGCCTGGGCGCAGCATTTACGGCTCAGGGGGGCGCGGCAGAGCTCGGTTTTCACGTCTCCCGAAAAGGACATAGTCATTCCTCCAAAATGTACCGCCGCTCGCCCCGGAAGATGCGCACCGTACGCTGGCGGTAGACCTCCAGAATGGCCTGGGCCAGCAGGTCCGGGTCGTGGCGGGCGTAGCTGCCCCCCTGAACGGCCACCGGCCGCTCCACCAGCTCCAGCCCCAGCTTGGCGATCCGCTCCCGGTCCACCGCCAGGGGGGCGGCGTCCTCCTCGCGGTACTTCTCCAGCAGGCCGGGCCGCAGGGGTGCGGTGTTGGCCAGGCACAGGTCCAGCAGCCCCGGCGCGCCGTGGACCAGCAGGGCTTCCAGGTGGTCGGCGGCGGTGTAGCCCTCCGTCTCCCCGTCCTGGGTCATGATGTTGCACACGTAGATTTTTGGGGCGTCCGCCTGGGCCACCGCCTGGGCCACCCCCTCCACCAGCAGGTTGGGGATGACGCTGGTGTACAGGCTCCCCGGCCCCAGCAAAATCAGGTCGGCTTCTCCGATGGCTTCCAGCGCCGCCGGGGTGGCCCTGGGGTGGTCGGGGATCAGGGACACATGGTGTATGCGGCAGTCCTGCTCCCGCTTGAAGGCGGCGATCTGGGACTCGCCCACCACCCGGGCGCCGTTCTCAAAGACGGCTTCCAGCTGGACGTCGGCGCTGGTCACCGGCACCACCCGGCCGGTGATGGCCAGCACGTGGCTCATCTCGGTGACCGCTTCCTCAAAGGAGCCGGTGACCCCGTTGAGGGCGGCCAGGATCAGGTTGCCGAAGGACTGCCCGGACAGGCTCCCCTCGGTAAAGCGGTAGGTGAGCAGCTTCTCCATAATGGGCTCGGTGTTGGCCAGGGCCTCCATACAGTGGCGGATGTCCCCCGGCGGGGGCATCCCCAGGTCCTGGCGCAGCATTCCGGAGCCGCCCCCGTCGTCGGCCACCGTGACGATGGCGGTGAGGTTCTGGGTGTACTTTTTCAGCCCCCGCAGCATGGTGGACAGCCCCGTCCCGCCGCCGATGGCGGCAATCTTGGGCCCCCGCTCCCACTGCTGCAGGGTGGGGTAAGATTCAGCCATTTTTGTTCCTTTCTTCTGGCTCCGGCCAGTCCGATTTGTGCTTCTCCAAAATGTCCAGGCAGAACCACCACACGGTTTCCAGGTGTTCGTCCATCCACTCGGAAATGCCTTGAACCGTGGAATCCATTCCCTGGCGGTATGGAGCCGCAAGCTCCAAATACCCGTTCTTCTCCAGGAAATCCGCCGTTTTTACCTGGACCTCCCGGGGAGAATCGCCGTAGAAGTTCTCATAATAGCCGTCCGCCCCCTCGTGGAAGGTCTCAAACTGCCAGGCCAGCACCTGATAAAGGGCTTCCAGCCAGTCCGGCCGGTTTTGGGCGTGCCAGACATTGATATACTCTATGAACTCGGTGAGGACGGCTCCGTCCGGATCGTCCGGATCGCCGGTGCCGCCGTAGGTGTCGGGCACCGCGCCTTTGGCCTTCAAACGGCCGGCGCCCTCATACAGTTCCTCCAGCTCCATATCCATTCAGCTCCACTCCTTCTCCAGCCGCTCCCGGAGCTTATCGTTGACCTCGCTCCGCTTCAGCCGCTCCAGGGCCTGAACGGCCCCCTCAGTCAGGGTCCAGCCCGACTCCCGCCAGCTGTCCAGCACGTTCAGCGCCATATTCCGGTTGTTGACCACCGGGGACTCCAGGGCGGTGAGCACCAGCTCCAGCCCCCGGCCCGGGAAGGGCTTCAAAAACTGGATCGTGTAGATCAGCCAGTGGTAGCGCGGCTCCTCCGGAGGAGGAAAGCTCCAGTTCTCAGGGCCGGCGGCCAGGGTCCGGGGCAGGTTTTTCCCGCAGACAGCCAGGGCCCGGTCCACCCAGGGCTCCTGTTCCGGGGTCAGGAGCAGGTTCAGCTCCCCGTGGGCCTTGGCGAAGTCCCGCTCCAGCGCGGCCAGCAGGGGCTCCTGCCAGTCCATCCCCAGGGCGGCGGCCAGGGCGAAGCCCTCCCCGCGCTCCATGGCCCGCGCCACCGCGTTCCGGCTGGGCTGGGCGTCAAAGAGGGCCAAGGCCCGCTCCCGGACCCGGGGCAGATCCAGTTCGTCCGCCATGGCGGCGCTGGCAATCTGCCGGAGGGTTTTCAAGTCCTCCGAAGCAGGCTCCGCCCGCTCCACCTGGGCCAGGTAGGCCAGCAGCAGCTCCTCCCGGTCCTCCATCAGGGAGATATTTTGGCAGGGGCCCTCGTCCAGCAGCCCCCGGATCAGCCCGCCGGCGGCGGTCAGGCGGGCTCGGGAGAGGGTTTCCTTCTCCAGCCGGCGCCGCAGGCCGCCCCGCTGGGCGCAGGCCAGGGCGGTGTAGGCGGGCAGGATGTCGTTGTCCCAGCCCTCGTCCAACAGCCAGTCCCGCATCTCCCGGGTGGCCGGCTCCAGCTCCCGGACGGCGTGGACCCGGCCCCAGCCCCGCACCTTCCGGGCCATGTGGAACAGCTCTTCGCCGCTGTTTTCCCAGTGCTTGGCAATCCAGACACAGTACAAGGTGAGCTCGTCGGACAGGGCCAGGGTGCGGACGGTCTGCCGCCACTGTCCCTGCGAGGCGGCCAGCAGCTCCAGCACCGACAGGGCGTACTTCACCGCCCCCAGGCTGGCGCTGTGGCGCAGCACCACGTTGGCGAAGCCGAACAGGCGGCTGGCGTCCAGCTCCTCTCTGTGTTCAACGATCCACGACTGGAGCCCGTCGATGCAGCCCAGCATTGCCTCCCGCCCCCCAAAGCAGGCGGACAGCTGGGGTTCCGCCGTTTCATAGTCCGCGCCCCCGGCGGCCAGCCGGGCAACGTCCTCCAGCCGCTCCAGCAGCGCCTGATCCCCGCCCCCGCCCATGTGGTAGAAGGCGATGCCGTCCGCGGCCCCCTCGGCAAAGCGGATGGCCTGGGGGTCCTCCGGCTTCTCCTGAATGGAGAAGTCCTTGGGCAGGGCGCCGTCCGGCTGGACGGCGGCGCGGATGCGTTCATAGATGGATTCCATTCCAATTCCCCTTTCAGAACCGGTATTCATAGGCGGAAACGCCGGATGGGCGGGGCTGTTCAGACGGCCGCTTGCGTTTGTGGACGCAGGCCCTCAATTCCGGCCCAGGTCCCGGTGGCTCTCGGCCACGGTCCAGCCCTGGGCCTTGATCTTCTCCCCCAGGGCGTGGGCGATGGCCACCGAGCGGTGGTGTCCGCCGGTGCAGCCCACCGAGATGACCAGCGAGGTCTTGCCCTCCTCCTCATACCGGGGGAGGAGCCAGCCCACCAGCTCCCACAGCCGCTTGAGGAACTCCTCCGCCTGGCCGTTCTGAAAGACGTAGTCCCGCACCCGGCTGTCCAGGCCGGTGAGGGGGCGCAGCTCGGTGACATAGAAGGGGTTGGGCAGGAAGCGGGCGTCGAAAATCAGGTCGGCTTCCATGGGGACCCCGTGCTTGAAGCCGAAGGAGGTTACCCGCACCTCCATCCGGCCCTCTGAGGTGCCCTCCCGGCCGAACATCTGCCACAGCACCCCTTTCAGCTTGGCGGTGGACAGGTTGGTGGTGTTTACAATCTTGTCCGCCCGGTCCCGCAGGGGGGCCAGCATGCTCCGCTCCAGGGCGATGGCCCCTTCCAGGCTGTCGGATTCCTCAGCCAGGGGATGGGCGCGGCGCGTCTCCTTATAGCGCTTGATGATGGTGGCGTCATCCGCGTCCATAAACAGGATGCGGTACGCGCACTTCATGGCTTCCAGGGCGTCCAGGGCGTGAAACAGCCCGTCGAAGTTGGTGCCCGCCCGCACGTCGGTGACCAGGGCCACCCGGTCGTACTCCCCGGAGCCCGCCATGCCCAGCTCGGCAAACTTGGGAATCAGCGGTGCGGGCAGATTGTCCACACAGAAGTAGTCCATGTCCTCCATGAAGGAAGCCGCCTTGCTCTTTCCAGCTCCGGACAGGCCGGAGATAATGATAAATTCCATGGTATCACTCTCTCTTTTGCAGCACATTTGCTTCCCCCTTTATGGGGGAAGTGGCCGCGAAGCGGCCGAAGGGGGTTTGTTGAATCACTGCGCCCCCTCAGTCAGCCCTCGGCTGACAGCTCCCCCACAAGGGGGGAGCCTTTAGCGCTCCTTCTCCATCAGGGGGATTAGCACGGCCAGAATGGCCTCCCCCAGCTCCCCCGGGCCGACGCCCTCCTGGAACACCGTGCAGGGCTCCAGCTCCGGGATAAAGCCCCGCTCGGAGCGGCCGTCCCACCGGGTAATGGACAGCTCCGCCCCCCTTAGCTCAACATCAACCATAGAGGAAGCCGCCTGAAAGGCCTTCCAGCTGCGGATGCCCGGCTGGAACCAATAGCCCTTGGCCTCCGGGTCATATTGGATGCGATTTTGTTTCAGCTCGTCCAGCAGCTCCAGCACCGCCGCGCCCAGCTCCTCCGCC
>JAAWNI010000173.1 GCA_022798855.1 Lawsonibacter sp.
ACCGGCGGGGCCACCGGCACCTGCTACGGCTATCTGGACTTCATCGCCTGGGACCTGAGAACCCTGCTGGACGCCGCGGTGGAGGTCTTCGCCGGGGCCCCAGTGAAGTGGGCCGCCTTCCACACCTTCCGTTTCAACGTGAACGGCATTGGACTGAAGCAGTCAGATGAGGAATAGAGCGGAAAAACGAAGTTTTTCCAGAAGTTTTTTCCTTTGGTTCTTTCCTTTTTTCAAAAAAGGAAAGAACACACCGAGGAGGGGAAAAAGATGAGCATTGGGTTAAGCTTCACCGGCAAAATCGACAGCCCCCAGGCGCTGCTGGAAGCGGCGAAGGCCCTGGCGGAGGAGCGGAAATACCACCTGGCGGCGGGGGAGGGCGGCATGAAAGTGGCCATGTGCCCTCTGGGGGGCGAGCTGGGCATCCTCTGGAAGCCTGAGGGGGGCCCGTCCGGCCCCTGGCTGGCGCGGGGCGGGTGCGTCTCCACCCCGGCGGGGGCGGGGTTCCACCGGGCGGCGGCGGAGCTGCTGGACCGCCTGCCCATCCGCGCCCTGGAGGTGCGGGACGAGACGGGCTTCTACCGGCACCGGGACTTCCAGCGCATGAAGGAGGAGCACTTCTACCCCTGGCTGCGCACCCTGGTGGACGTCTGCCGCCGGGAGGGGGGCAAGGGGGTGTCCGGCATGCAGCTGTGCTGGGACCTGGAGCAGTACGCCCCGGAGGACATCCCCGACACAGTGGTCACCCCCATGGGCCGCTTCCGCCTGGGGGAGCTGGCCCGCATGGTGGAGCAGGGGGGGATGGAAGCCCTGGCGGGCCGGTTCTTCCTCTGGAACGGCAGGACCCAGGACGCCCGGTTTTTCCGCAACCGGGCGCTGAACGCCCTGTGGGAGCGGTGCTACTTTGCCCCCTCCGCCCGGAGCGAGGAGGACGCCGGCATCAACGCCGCCATCCTGGACGACCTGGAGCGGGCCGCGAAAATGGACCCCTCCCTCCCCCTGCCCCGGGGGTCCTATGAGGAGGTTTGCGCCCTGGCCGGCCGTGAGCCCGCCCTGCCCCAGGGTCCGGAGCTGGCGGAGGAGTTCCTCCCCGGCTACCGGAAGGGGCTGGCCACCCACGCCCTGGGCGCCCTGCGCCTTACCCTGCCCGGCTCCTATCTCTACGGCTGGGAGCGGTGGGGCAGCGGCGGGGCCCACCTGTGGACCGACGGCAGCGGCCCCGTCTGGCGGGTGAACACCTACCGGGCCCGGGAGGGGGACGCCCGTTTTACCGACAGCCTGAACGCCCTCAACGGCCTGGAGGGCCGGACGCTGAAAGGCGGAAAGCTCCGCTGGGGCTGGCGGGAGATCCGGGAGGGGCGGGAGCGGCTCTATCAGGCGGTGTGCGAGGTGGCCGCCGGCCCCGCCCTCTTCGCGATTACCGCCACCTGCGCCTCCCCCGGGGAGCTGGGCCAAGTGGCGGAGCTCATCGGACGCATCTCGGTGGTAAACAACACGGCCCAGAGGGAGACGGTCCAGGCGCGGCAGTAGGGGCGCGCGCCCCCAAGCATTCCGGGCGGGCATTGCCCGCCCCTACAGACACAGTATCAAACAGAGGAGCGTAAGACGATGAGCATTGGATTTGCCTTCACCGGCAAGGTGAAAAAGCCGGAGGTTCTGATTGCCGCCGCCAAAAAGCTGGCGGACGAGCGGAGCTACGGCTTCTCCCAGTGGGAGGACGGGCTGAACATCAGCCTGTGCCCCCTGGACGGCCGGGTGTACATAACCTGGAAGAAGGGGTCGGGCTTCATGGGCCAGTGGGAGGTGGAGGGCGAGTGCCAGTCCACCCCCGCCGGGCCGGGGCTGCACAAGGCGGCGGTGGAGGTGCTGGACGCCCTGCCCATCCAGAAGCTGAATGTGGAGGACGAGGCGGAGTATTACCAGCACCGGGACTTTGACAAAATGCTCCGGGAGCACTTCCACCCCTGGCTGAAAACGATGGTGGACGTGCTCACCGGCCAGTTCAGCCAGGACCACACCAACGTGTGCATGTGCTGGGACCTGAACGCCTACACGCCCGAGGACGTCCCCGGCACGGTGATCACCCCGGTGGGCCGGTTTTCCGGCGGGTGGATGCGGGAGGCGGTGGAAAATCGGGGCATCGAAGCCCTGGCGGAGCGGTTTTTCCTGTGGTATCATCCCGGCAAGCGGGACGCCCTCTACAACCGGCAGGCCGCCCTGAACCTGCTGTGGGAGCACTGCTATTACGCCCCCTCCTCCCGGAGCCAGGAGGACGCCAGCAACAACGAGGCCATCTGCAAAAACCTGGAGATGGCCGCCATGCTGGACCGGAGCGTCCCCCTGCCCCGGAAGGCCTACCTGGAGGTCTGCCAGCTGGCCGGCCGGGCCCCCGCCCTGCCCGACGGGCCGGAGCTGGAGGAGGAGTTCCAGCCCGGCTACCGGAAGGGGCTGGCCACCTATTCCATCGGCGCCCTGCGCCTGACCATCCCCGGCAGCTACCGCTATGAGTGGGAACAGTGGGACGAAAACAGCGGCTGCGACCTGTGGTGCGACGACGCCGCCCAAAGCCCCATCTGGCGGGTGAACGGCTACCGGATAAACCAGGGGGAGGCCTCCTTCACCCCCACCCTGGACGGCGACAATGGCCTGACCGAGCTGGAGATTAGAGACGGAGCCGTCCGCTACGGCTGGCGGGAGCTGCCCCAGGAGGACGGACAGACGCTCTATCAGGTCCGGGGGGAGGTCATCACCGGCCCGTCCCTGTTCGTCATCACCGTGACCTACCTGGACCCGGAGGAGCGGCCCGGCATTGAGGAACTGATGCAAAAAATCTCCGTCCAGGCCCGGGACGTGGAAAAGCATACCATTCAGGCGGACCGGTAGGGGCGCGCATTGCCCGCCCGCCCCAAGGGCGACTTGCGAATGGCTGTAAAGGCGCGCCGTTCACAGCGTATCGTGAATTGGGAGAGACGGCGGGCCGGGGTCGTCCCGCCCTACAGAACATATAAAGAAAGAAGTGTATTGCCGTGACAAATCAACAGAAGGCGGCGGTGTCCGCCATGACAGAGTGGCTTGCCCACCCCCAGGAACTGGGCAAAGCCCCGGCCAAAATCGAGATCGCGGGGGAGTTTGACCTCCACGGCTGCCGCTACTACATCCTCAAATACAAAAAATCCCTTCTGGGCAAATGGCTGGTGGGGGTGTGCGGCTTTGAGGACGCCGAAACCCTGGAGACCTGCGGCCACACCTTCAGCCAGATGGAGCCCTACGACCCCGCCGACGCCCAAGAGAAATGCAAGGCCATGGTGGAGATGATCCGCCAGTACTGGATTGAGCGGGCCAAGGAGGAGTCAGAGCGCCAGAGCTCCGCCGGGCCTTTCGCCGGCTTTGTGCTGCTGTCCACCCCGGAGTGGGACCTGGACGCCTTCAAGCAGCAGCTGAAAGCGGACTGGGGCATCGACTATCCCTCCACGGACGGAGAGCAGGCCGAAGAGAACGACGACAAAACCACGGCGGTTTTCGATGTGGACAGCATGACGGCGGCTGTCTCCCTGATGGAGGCCCCCGTCCCCGACGGCGAGGCGGAGTACTGGGCCAACAGCAACTTTATGGACAAAGAGAACGCCCTCGCCGCCGCCCGGAACCACACGGCCCACGTGATGGTGGCGATTCTGGACCAGATGAGCGAGGGGCGCACCCGCCGCCAGCTGGGGGAGCTGTATGTGAAGCTGGTGTCCACCCTCCTCAAGGCCCCCAACGCCCTGGGGGTGTATACCAACGGCACCGTCTGGCTGCCCGACTACTTCATCCAGGTTTCCGAGGACCTGAAAGAGGGCGCTCTGCCCCTGCTGGACCTGGTGTTTGTGGGGCTGGTGAAGTATGAGAAGGGCATCTGCGGCTGGACCAACGGCCTGCGGGCCTTCGGCAAGGACGAGCTGGAGATTCGGGACAGCCAGCATTCCCCCCAAGAGGTCCACGAGCTGCTGCTGAACGTCTCCAGCTACCTGATCAAGGAGGACGCCACCCTCCAGGACGGGGAGACCCTGGGCTACACCGCCGAGCAGAAGCTCCACATCACCCGGTCCGAGGGGGTCAACGTGGAGGGGATGTCGCTGAAAATCGAGTTTTAATAAAACGCATCTCCCTGTGTAGGGCGTGACCACCGGGCACGCCGCCAAAATATGTACCGGCGCGCCGAGGTCGTCGCGCCCTACAAATGTCAAGAAGGTGTTCCATAATGAACGACTTATTATCTACCCTGGAGCAATGGCACCAGGACAGCGAGTACCAGAAGGTCATCGACCGCCTGGAGGAGCTGTCCCACACCCAAAAGCTGGACTATGCCCTCACCTGCCAGCTGGCCCGGGCCTATAACAACATCGCCGACCTGGACAAGGAGGAGGGCAGGTCCCAGCTGGAGCGGGCGGAGGAGCTGCTGCGCTCCGTGGCGGACGGGGGGCGGGACGACCCCCTGTGGCACTACCGGCTGGGCTACTCCCTGTTCTACCAGGACCGGGAGAAGGAGGCCCTGCCCTGCTTCCAGCGGGCGCTGGAGCTGGACCCCGAGGACGGGGACACGGAGTTTTTTATCAAAGAGTGCGAGAAGTACATCGCCGCCCGGGAGTGCCACCCGGAGATGTACAAGCAGGAGGACTGGGACGCGGTGGAAGCCCATTTGGAGCGGTACTTCGGCCCCTGCGACAACGTGTTCCACGAGATCATGTCCCCCGACATCCACGTAGACATCTACATCATGAAGCCCACCCCGGAGCGGAACTACTACGTCCTGTCCACCTTCGGCATGGGGGCCCACCGGATGAATGTGCCCGAGGAGCTGGCG
>JAAWNI010000174.1 GCA_022798855.1 Lawsonibacter sp.
CTCCAACCACTCCACCTGGGACCTGGAGCTGGAGTCCCTGTCGGTGGAGTCCCTGCTGCTGATCTACGCCGACTTCCGCTCCAAGTCGGAGCGGGACAAGGACGGGAACGAGGTGGTGGTCCTCTACCCCCTGGACGAGTCCTTCCAGGTGATCTTGTCCAAGCTGGACAACGTGGACCGGAAGAAGCGCCGCCGGTACGAGTTCGTCTACGGCAAGCTCCACGACTTTGAGGACTACATGCGCCGGCTGGGGGTGGACGTGGACCTCACGGGCAGGAAGCGCCCCCCCGCCCCCGTAAAGGACCCCGCCCTCATGGGCCCGGACGAGACGCTGGACGGGCTGATCCTCCTGTCGGTGGAGCACAACCTGAAGCTGATGCACATGCTCTCCAACGAGCAGAAGTTCGGCAATATCATCGAAGCTGCCCGCTCCGCCAAGAGCTGGCAGCAGCTGCGGGTCTACCTCAACGTCTTCGAGGAGTACTTCACCTATCTGTCCGTCCGGCAGAAGACCCAGGCCCTGAGCTTCCTCTACGAGCTGCTGGTCCACCGGGAGGGCGACATCCGCCGTCAGGCCGGCGCCCTCATCGGCCAGATCATCGCCCGGTTCCACCTGGTCTACCGCAAAGAGGTCCCCGACCACGCCCAGAGCGACCCGGCGGAGGAGGTGCCCTTCACCCTCTGGGGCCAGTACCTGGACATGATCATCTTCCCCGACCACAAGACCACCCCCCAGCAGCGGGCCCACATCAGCTATATTTTAAAGCTGGTGGTGGAGTCCATGCTCCACCACGCCCGGCCCGGGGACATCCCCCGGTTCCTGGACATGCTGCTGGGCTACTACGGCGACCCGGAGCACACCGACGCCGACACCGCCTTCACCCTTCTGGACGCCGCCCGCCACCTGCCCCCCAAGTACTACGGCGAGGACACCCGGGAGATGCTGGTGGACTTCGCCGCCCGCTTCACCGCCCTGGAGGACCCCAGGCTGGCCACCGCCGCCCTCCAGTTCCTCCGGGAGACAGTGCGCAACATCCCCCGGGACCACCCCCAGATGGCCCGCATCGCCCAGATCGCGGAGGACGCCCCCTCCCGCCAGCTGACCACCGTGTTTTTGAAGTGCCTCATCCTCCGCCGGGCGGGCCGGGACGTGTCCGCCCTGGAGGAGGCGCTCTACCACACCGACATCACCAGCGAGGTCTTTTTGGACAACCTGAAAATCGCCACCCACTGGATCGTCAAGGTGGCGGGGGTGGAGCTGCTCCGGGACCAGGTGGAGCACGGCATGAACACCCATATCCTCCACATCGCCACCCACTTCTCCAACCTGGTCAAGGTGTCGGAGCGGGTGGGCGTGCGGCACACCGCCGGCTCCGCCCTGGTGCACACCCTGTCGCTGCTGCGCCGGGACCAGCGCAACGAGGTGGTGGTGGAGCTGGGCAAGGGCCTGGAGATGGGCCAGTATGAGATATCCAAATACATCCCCCAGTACCTGGGCGAGGCCGCCCTCTACCTCCACCCCAGCGAGCTGGACGAGCAGGTGCTGTGGCTGAAAGGGCTGCTGGGCTCCCCCAACGACTCCGCCGTGGCCGGGGCGCTGAACACCATCGCCGTCCTCCTCCAGCACTACCCGGCCTATAAGGAGCGCTTCCCCGAGAAGCGGGAGGTCTATGAGGCGCGGCGGCAGGAGCTGCTGGGCCTGCTCCTCCAGGGCCTGGCCCACTACCGGGAGGGGGTGCACCAGGAGGCCCTGCTGGTCACCGGCAAGCTCCTCTTCGAGAGCCCCATCCTGGACATGGAGGAGAAGGCCCGGCTCTTCGCCCTGTGCTACCGGAAGCTGCTCTTCCTCACCCGGGAGTCCCCCCGGCAGGACGGCCTGACCCTGTTCTACCGGGCGTCCGCCCTGGCCCACATCAACCGCTTTATCGCCGTGCGCCGGCTGGACCACGGCCCCTTCGCCTTCGAGAAGCCCCGGAAGATCGCCTTCTTCCCCGGCACCTTCGACCCCTTCACCCTGTCCCACAAGGGCATCGTCCACGCCATACGGGACATGGGCTTTGAGGTCTATCTGGCGGTGGACGAGTTCTCCTGGTCCAAAAAGGCCCAGCCCCACCTGATCCGCCGGCAGATCGTCAACCTGTCTATCGCCGGGGACTTCCACGTCCACCTCTTCCCCGACGACATCCCGGTGAACATCGCCAACCCCGCCGACCTGCGCCGGCTGGCGGAGCTCTTCCCCGGCCAGCAGGTGTACATCGTGGCGGGCAGCGACGTGGTGGCCAACGCCTCCTCCTACCGGACGCCCCCCAAGCCCTGGTCCATCCATCAGATGAACCACGTCATCTTCCGCCGGGCGGGGGAAGCCGAGCTGCCCGCCCCCCTGCCCATCACCGGCCAGGTGATCCAGCTCCAGCTGCCCCCCCACCTGGAGGACATCAGCTCCACCCGCATCCGGGAGAACGTGGACCTGAACCGGGATATCTCCAACTTCATCGACCCGGTGATCCAGGACTTCATCTATCAAAACGGCCTTTACCTCCGGGACGGCCAGGACAAGCCCATGCTGGGGGCGGGCGACCTGGATTTCCAGTGGGTGGATGAGATCGACAGCGGCCTCTTCGCCGACTTGGCGGCCATCTGGCCGGAGCGGGCCAACGGGCTGTCCATCGCCCGGAGCAAGGGGGACCGGCTGCTGGTCCTCCGCAGCGCCGCGGAGTCCGGCCCCCTGGGCTTTGTGTGCTACCGGCTGCTGACCACCTCCCAGCTCTTCGAGGCCATTGAGGACAACGAGCTGGCCGACCGCATCCGCCTGCGCTCGGCGGGGGACGTGCTGCTCATCACCGCCCTGGGGACCGACTACTCCACCGCCCAGCGCAAGGACCTGGGCCACCTGCTGCTGTGTGAGCTCATCGCCCGGTCGCTGGAGGAGGAGTGCGTCTACGCCGTCTGCCGCACCCGCAGCGGCCAGCTGGAGCCGGCCATGGACGCCCTGCTGGCCCGGATGGGCTTTACGGCCCGGGAGGGGGACGCCCCCATCCGGGAGGTGGACATGCGGGCCCCCACGGTGCTCATCCAGAACCTGTCCACCGCCATCCAGGAGCCGCTGAACCGGAACCCCCGGGTGCTGGCCGCCGTCCGCCAGGGCCACGAGCGGCTCCAGCTGGCCCTGGCCGGGCTGTATCCCGGCTCTCTGGTGCTCACCCTCTTCTCCGACGTCATCCACCACCGCCTGCTGAAAAAGATCACCGAGTACAACCGGGTGCCCGCTGAGCCCACCTCCCCCCGGGTGCTGGGGGAAAGCATGTGCGTCCCCTTCGGCAAGATGCTCCGGGGGCGGATCGTCCCCAACACAGTGACCAAGACCCTCCACACCGACAAGGTCTTCACCCCCGACCTGAAGGAGAGCACCCTGGAAGCCTTCCCCTACTACGCCCCCATCCCCAGCCAGGTGCGCACCCTGAAATCCTTCAACCGGCCGGTGATCCTGGTGGACGACCTGATGCACCCCGGCTTCCGGTTCAAGGTGCTGGGCCCCATCCTGAAACAGGAGGGGGTGCCCATCCAGGTGGTGCTGGTGGGGGTGCTGTCGGGCTATGGCAAGGACCTGATGCGCACCCTGGACCAGCCGGTGGACGCGGTCTATTTCCTGCCCCGGCTGAACCAGTGGTTCGTGGAAGCCACCCTTTACCCCTTCATCGGGGGCAACACCGTCCGGCGGCCCAACTCCCCGGTGCCCGGCCTGCTGCCCGGCATCAACCACATCCTGCCCTACGCCGCCCCCGCCTATATGGCCGAGTGCGGCCGGGAAGCGGTGGTCCGGCTGTCCCGGTCCTGCCTGGAGTCCGCCCTGGACCTGATGCGGGTGCTGGAGCAGGAGTACCGCACCCTCTACGGCCGGAACCTCACCCTCTCCCGCCTGCCCGAGGCGGTCATCCTCCCCCTGTGCCCCGACAAGGGCACCTGCCTGCACTACGACCCCAACCTGTCCGCCTCCGTCTACCTGGAGAACGACCTGGAACAGCTGCTAAGGCAGAATCAATGAGACGTAGGGGCGCTTCATGGAGCGTCCCTGCAATCAATAGGAGGCACCCCCATGCTTGACATTCCCAAGATACGCGCCGTGCTGGATAACGCCAGCCGGTGGGATATGGATTTGGCCCAGTTCGCCTGCTGGAGCCACGCCCACCTGTTCAACCCCGTCCTCCCCCTGGAGGAGCTGGCGGCCTGGGAGGAGCTGGCAAAGGCCGCCCTCCCGGAGGACTACCGCACTTACCTCACCCAGCTGGGCAACGGCGGGGCCGGCCCGGCCTATGGACTGTACCCCCTCTCCCTGCCCAAGGACGAGATTGCCCGGTTCCTCCGCCGCCCCTGCATCTACAGCGATGGCCAGGAGGAGAAATTTCAGGATGTGGTACAGCGCTTCATCCACTGGGAGGACTTCGACGACGACTGGTCCCTGTATCTGGACTACTTTCCCGACACCCCCTCCTGGAAGGACCAACGGTGGCAGAACGAGCACCGGAAGGAGTGGGGAGACGAGCTGGACCGGCTGATCGACCAGACTATTATCTTCCCGCTCCTCCATTACGGCCAGTATCAAATTACCAACGAGGGCTGCTCCGGGGACATCTTTATCATCCTCAACGGCTCCCACCGGGGGTATATCCATTGTGCCACCGCCGACTGCGACGCCGGTCTGGCCTTCCGGGAGCCGCGCACCTTTGCCACCTACAAGGAGGACTATCTGAAGCGGACCTTTGCAGATTATTTCATGGAGTATGTGAACCGCACCGAGGATGTATGTAAAAATCTCTCCGCTGAGAAACGCCAAAAATT
>JAAWNI010000175.1 GCA_022798855.1 Lawsonibacter sp.
GCCCTGCGGCAAAGTGCCGCCAAAGTATTTGCCCACCATGGACACAGTGCGGCTGAGCAGGTTGCCCAGGTCGTTGGCCAGGTCCACGTTGATGGTCTGGATGAGGGACTCGTTGGAGAAATTGCCGTCGGAGCCGAAGGGGAAGGTGCGTAGCAGGAAGAAGCGCAGGGCGTCCACCCCGAACATCTCGGCCAGGGGGTAGGGGTCCACCACGTTGCCCTTGGACTTGGCCATCTTGCCCCCGTCCAGCAGCAGCCAGCCGTGGCCGAAGACCTTTTTGGGCAGGGGCAGCCCCAGGGACATGCAGAAGGCGGGCCAGATGATGGAGTGGAACCGGACGATCTCCTTGCCCACAAAGTGGACGTCGGCGGGCCAGAACTTGTCATAGTCGCTGTACTGGTCATTCTCATAGCCCAGGGCGGTCATGTAGTTGAACAGGGCGTCCACCCACACATAGACCACGTGGCCCGGGTCGAAGTCCACCGGCACCCCCCAGGTGAAGGAGGTGCGGCTGACGCACAGGTCCTCCAGGCCGGGCTTGATGAAGTTGTTCACCATCTCGTTCACCCGGGAGCGGGGCTCCAGAAAATCGGTGTCCTCCAGCAGGTGCTGGAGCTTGTCCGCGTACTTGGACAGCTTGAAGAAGTAGGCCTCCTCCTCCGCGTCCTGGACCTCCCGGCCGCAGTCGGGGCACTTGCCCTCCACCAGCTGGCTCTCCGTCCAGAAGGACTCGCAGGGCTTGCAGTACTTGCCCACGTACTTGCCCTTGTAGATGTCCCCGTTGTCATGCATCTTCTTAAAAATCCTCTGGATGGCGGAGACATGATAGCCGTCGGTGGTGCGGATGAAGCGGTCGTTGGAGATGTTCATCAGCTTCCACAGGTCCAGGATGCCCCGGTCCCCCTGGACGATGCCGTCCACAAACTGCTGGGGGGTGACGCCGGCCTCCTTGGCCTTGTCCTCGATCTTCTGGCCGTGCTCGTCGGTGCCGGTGAGGAACATCACCTCACAGCCGGCAAGGCGCTTGTACCGGGCCATGGCGTCGGTGGCCACAGTGCAGTAGGTGTGGCCGATGTGCAGCTTGGCGCTGGGGTAGTAGATGGGGGTGGTGATATAAAAACGCTTCTTTTCCATGGTAACAATCTCCCTTTTCATGTCATTTGATGCTGCCGCGGGGTGCGGCGGGGGTCAGGCGCCGTCCGCATGCTCCTCCTCAGCGGGAGGCATTCGCCCCTCCAGGCGCTTGGGCAAGGGCGGGCCGAAGGTGGAGCGCAGCAGCGCCTTGGCGAAGTTCAGGGCGGACAGGCTGTAGGCCAGCAGGGCGGAGGCGGTGAACAGGTCGGGCCGGTCGGCCAGGGAGAGGAGCCCCAGCGCCCCCCCCAGCAGGGAGAAGAACATGGCCCGCTGGCGGCAGGCCCGGCCAAAGAGGAATCCGGCGGTATAGTAGTGGGCCAGGGTCAGCAGGCAGATGGCGGCCAGCTGAAAGCCGTATTTCAGCAGCTCTGGCTCGATGCCCGACTGGAGGTGGGCGGAGAAGAGCCAGACCACCCCCGCCAGGGCGGGGAGGGGGGCCAGACGGCAGGCGGCGTCGTTCAGCTCCCCCCGGTAGGCCATCCGGCCCATGAAGAGGATGCTGAACCCGGCCAGGGCGCACAGCCCTCCGGACAGCATCCGGGCGGCCGGCACGGACATCTGATACATCTCCGGCGCGGACCGCCACAGCCGCAGCCCCCGGATTCCATCCACCACGCCGGCGGCCCCGGCGAACATCAGCAGCAGCCAGGCGGCGGCAAAGACGGCCATCTGCCCCGCGCCCGGATTGCCGAAGGCGGGCAGAAAGTCCTCCGGCCCCTCTTTGGCCCGGGTCAGGAGCAGAAAGGCCAGGGCCAGCAGAGCGGCCAGCCCCAGCAGGGCCCACAGGGAGGGCGCTCCGGATGCAAACAGCCCCAGCTCCGGCTGATAGGCGCCGGCCCAATGCCGCCGCCGCAGAAAAAAGCCGCCGGCTCCCCCGGCCAGGGCCAGGGCGGGCAGTATCAAATCTTTTCTCATGTGTCAAACTACCTCTCAATAGCGGGGAAAACCCCAAGGGTAACTGTTATCATATACCAGAACGGCGGGAAAATCAACCATTTTTCCGGAGAAACCAGCCCAAGGCTGTCCTCTTAGGCTCCCTCTTTGAGGGAACTGGGGGCGTCCGCTTTATTGGCGGCTCTTCTGTAAACGGAATCCCCCCGTCCCCCCGCAGGGGAAAGGCTCCCTCTTTGAGGGAGCTGTCGCCGCCGCAAGCGGTGACTGAGGGAGTCTCTTGCTTTGAGTTGATTCGATTGATGGAATCCTCCCGCCGCCAGAGAACGGCGCGCCGAGGTCGCCGCGCCCTACAGATTGCCTGTAAACGGAATCCCCCCGCCCCTGCGGGGCACCCCCCTTTAACAAGGGGGGCTTTGGGCGCTCCTCTTCCACTCTATCCTTGGATAGGAGGAGGGTTGATCCTTACAGCCTCGGCCCTTTTATCCGGTCCTTGGGCCGGAACTGGAACCACAGGGCCAAAATCAGCAGGACCAGGCCGATGATGGTGCAGATGCCGCTGGCCAGGCCGGAGATCACCCCGCCGGCGTCCATGATGGAGGTCACTGCCAGGAACACCAGGTCGCCGTACAGCAGCACCCGGGCGGTGGGGTCCATGCGTTTTTTGTTTCTGTCCTTCTGGTCAGCCAGCTTCTCCTGCTCGAGCTGGCGCTTCAGCTCCACGGTGCGGCTGTGCTGGCGCTTTTTTCCTTTTTTCGATGCCATAAAAACTCCTTTCAGTCCTCTAGGGGCCGGTCGATTACCGCCCCGCCCACCACCGTGCCCCCGTCGTAGAGGACCACGGTCTGGCCGGGGGTGATGGCCCGCTGGGGCTGGTCGAAGGTGAGCCGGATGGACTCCTCTCCGGTCTGCTCCACGGTGCAGGGCCGCTCCGCCATGCGGTAGCGTATCTTGGCGGACAGGCGGACCGGGCCGTCCAGCCGCCGGCAGGGGATGAGGTTCAGGCCGCTGGCCGTGAGGGTGCGGGCGAACAGGCCCTCGTTGGTGGACAGGACCACCGTGTTGTCCCCGGGGCGGACCTCCTTCACATACAGCCGCCCCAGGCCGGAGGACACCCCAAGCCCACGGCGCTGGCCCACGGTGTAGCCGACGATGCCCCCGTGCCAGCCCAGCTGGGCCCCGTCCTCATAGAGGAAGGGGCCGGGGGGGTAGTCCCTGCCGGTGCGGCGGCGGATGAAGGCGCTGTAATCCCCGTCGGGGATGAAGCAGATGTCCTGGCTGTCCCCCTTGTGGGCGTTGGCCAGGCCCGCCTCCTCCGCGATGGAGCGCACCTCCTCCTTGGACAGCCCGCCCAGGGGGAACAGGGCCCGGGACAGCTGCTCCTGGGTGAGCATGGCCAGCACATAGCTCTGGTCCTTGTCCAAGTGGGCCGCCTTTTTCAGCAGCCACCGGCCCGAACCGGTGTCGAAGTCCAGCCGGGCGTAGTGTCCGGTGGCCACCCTGCCCCAGCCCTTGCCTTGGGCCAGCTCCAGCAGGGCGCCGAACTTGATCCGCCGGTTGCACATCACGCAGGGGTTGGGGGTCAGGCCCTCCTCATAGGCCTGGATAAAGGGTTGGATGACCTCCTCCCGGAAGGGCACGGTCAGGTCAAAGAGGTAGTGGGGGATGTTCAGGGCCTGGGCCGCGGCCCGGGCGTCCTCGGCCCCCCCCTGCCCGCAGCCGGTCAGCTCCAGGGTCACCCCCGCCAGGTCCAAGCCCTCCCGCTGGAGGAGCAGGGCGGCGGCGGAGCTGTCCACCCCTCCGCTCATGGCTACGGCTGTAATCTGATTCATAGAAACCTCCATGGGCATTTTGCTGAATTTTCCATGAGAGTATACCACATTTCTCCCCCGGTGGCAACGGCTAACCCCTGGAAAGACCGGGACGGCGGGAAAAAACAGTGTGCCGAAGGGGGGTTATACATCTTGTATTATATTAGTTGGTGATTTTAAAACAGGCACAATATATGGTAGACAAAGGGAGGGGGATATGCTATAATCCATCTTGCGCTTGTGTTCCGGGGGATTTCCCCCGGCAAAAATATGGGAGTTTTCCAGCGCGTTTTACCGATGAGAGGAGAAGAACATGAAAGTTATTAAACGGGATGGCTCCAGCGTGGATTATGACCGCAGCAAAATCGCAACCGCCATTGAGAAGGCCAACGCCGAGGTCCCCGAGCCCGACCGGCTGGGCCGGGAGGACATCGACGCCATCATCAGCGGCATCGAGGCGCAGAAGCGCCAGCGCATCCTGGTGGAGGACATCCAGGACCTGGTGGAGCAGGGGCTGGTGGAGCGGAACAAGTTCCATCTGGCCAAGACCTACATCATCTACCGGTATAACCGGGCCCTGGTCCGGAAGGCCAACACCACCGACGAGTCCATCCTGGCCCTGCTGCGCAACGAGAACAAGGAGCTGGCCGAGGAAAATTCCAACAAGAACACCATGATCGCCGCCACCCAGCGGGACTACATCGCGGGCGAGGTGAGCCGGGACCTGACCCGGCGCATTCTTTTGCCCGAACATATCTCCAAGGCCCACGACGAGGGGGCCATCCACTTCCACGACGCCGACTATTTCATCCAGCCCATTTTTAACTGCTGCCTGATCAACATCGGAGACATGCTGGAGAACGGCACCGTGATGAACGGCAAGCTCATCGAAAGCCCCAAGACCTTCCAGGTGGCCTGCACCATCACCACCCAGATCATCGCCTGCGTGGCCTCCAAC
>JAAWNI010000176.1 GCA_022798855.1 Lawsonibacter sp.
TCATCCGCCCGCAAGGTGACGCGGCACAGCCCTTCCGGACGGGCGGGTATTACCCGCCCCTACAAAATCACTGTTGGTAATTTAGAAGATTGCTATAGTGTTTGCCGGCCGGCGGCTTCTCACCCCTGCTCAGCGAGGATGTTCAGCAGCTCCTGGCGCATGGCTTCCACCGGGGCCTTCTTCCCCGTCCACAGCTCGATCTGGGCCGCGCCCTGGTACAGGGACATGCCCAGGCCGTTGAGGATCTTGCAGCCCTTCTCCTCGGCGTCCAGCAGGAACTGGGTCTTGTCCGGGTTGTAGCAGGCGTCAAAGAAAAACTGGCTGGGCTGGATGTACTCCTTGGGCAGGGGGCTCTCGCCGATGTGCTGGCCCATGCCGATGCCGCTGGCGTTGAGGACCACGTTGCAGGCGGCCAGCTTGGAGAAGTCGCCGTGGTGGACGAACTCGGCCACGGGGGCGAAATTGTTGTTGATGTCGTCCACCAGGGACTTGGCACAGGGCTCGAAGAGGTCGGTGATGTAGATCTTCCGGGCGCCGTGGTAGGCCAGGATGGAGCACATGGCCCGGCCGGCCCCGCCGCCGCCGAAGCAGAAAAACACGGACTGGTCCACCTGGACCCCGCCCTCCTGGGTCAGGGAGGTGTAGAAGCCCACGCCGTCGGTGTTGTAGCCCACCAGCTTGCCCTCGGGGGTCTTCACCACGGTGTTGCTGGCCCCCATTTTCTGGCACAGGGGGTCCAGCTCGTCCAGGTAGCGCAGCACCCGCACCTTGTTGGGCTTGGTGACGGCAAAGCCGGCGAAGTTCATGTAGCGGATGCCGTTGACGATGTCGCCCAGATGCTCCTTGTCGGCCTCGGTGTAGAAATAGAGCATATTCAGCCCGGCGGCCTCATAGCCTGTGTTCTGCATCCGGGCGGCGAAGGACTGGCTGAGGGGGGTGCCGATCAGGGTGATCATTTTGGTGTTGATGTCGACCTTCATTTCATGACCTCATTTCTTCAAATTTGTGTATCCCAGCCGGGGGCGGCGTCAGTCGACGCCGTGGGCGGCGAAGTAGGCCTTGGAGGACTCCAGGCAGCGGCGGGCGTGGCCCTCCGCCCCCATCTCCCGCATCCGTTTCAGGTTGGGCAGCTCGATGGACAGGGGCACTCCGGGCATGGCGGACACCATTCCGGCGATGTCCATGGCGCCCTCTCCCGGGTACAGGCGGCCCTCACGGGCGGTAAAGAGCATCAGCTCGTCATTGACGTCGTCCAGCACCGGGTCCCCGTTGGGGCCGGCGGGGCCGTCGCACAGGTGCATGAAGCGGAAGTACTTCCGGTCGGTCCGGGCCAGCTCCGCCCCGGTGACCCCGGCGCGCCCGGCGTGGAGGGTGTCCACCATGATGTACAGGTTTTCGGCCCCCACCGCGTCCACCAGGGTGATGGCCGCCTGGAGGCTGCGCATGCCGGCCCAGGGGAGGAACTCCACGTTGTAGCTCAGGCCGTACTGCTTGGCCATTTCGGCGATTTTGCCCACCTGCTCGGTGTACCAGGCCACGTCACGGGTCCACACGCTGCCCAGCACATCGGTGGCGCCCAGCTCGGCGGCCTTCTCAAAGGCGGGGGCGTACTCGTCGATGCTCAGGTCGGGGCGCACCCGGGCCAGCTCAATGTCCATCAGGGGCATGTCATACTCCTTTAAAGCCGCCCTGGTGGACTCGAAAAGCTCCTTGTCCTTGTGCAGCAGGAACTCCGGCTCGCCGGGCAGGTGCATGGGGATGGTGCGCAGGCTGACGGAGTCGTAGCCGCAGGCCCTGGCGATGCGGATCTGCTCCATGGGGTCGGTGCCGGGAATAGTGAGGTATGCAAGGGAATACTTTCTGGACATAAATGCGTCTCCTCTCGTTGATGCTGTTTGCCATCACTAAAATACACAAAGCAAATTGGTGATATGACCAATTCACCTTTTTCGTTGCTCTAATTTTATATTCGAAGTGCCCATCAGTCCATTATTTATACTTCATGAATTGATAGAATTTTTGCATAAGTTCCGTCAAATGAATTTTTCCCGTCACAATGCCCAAATTAGAAGAATCCTTTTTGGACGACATTGCCAACGCGGGCCCCCTGGCGCCGGGGCGTCTGGAAAAAACCGGGACCCTCCATCGACCCGCTTTATCGTCCAATCGAAATCTTATATTGGAAACCTGGGCTTGCTTTCGATATGATTTTGGTATTAAAATGGGGTTTGGCGTGGGGCGGCGCGCGCCCCCGTCAATCTGAACAAAATCTAAACGGAGGAGAACGATCCTATGAAAGAATTTCACGGCAGTCAAAGCTATGTGGCCTCTGAGGAGCTGATGCGTGCGGTCAACATCTCCATGGTGCTGGAAAAGCCCCTCCTCATCAAGGGCGAGCCGGGCACCGGCAAGACCATGCTGGCCGAAGCCATTGCCCAGGCCCTGGGCAAAAAGCTGATTATCTGGAACATCAAGTCCACCACCAAGGCCCAGGACGGCCTGTATGTCTACGACGTGGTCCAGCGCCTCTACGACAGCCAGTTCGGCGGCCAGGGGGTGGACGACATCGAGAAATATGTCAAGCTGGGCAAGCTGGGGGAGGCCTTCACCGACCAGGAGCAGGTGATCCTCCTCATCGACGAGATCGACAAGGCCGACCTGGAGTTCCCCAACGACCTGCTGTGGGAGCTGGACCGGATGGAGTTCCACATCCCGGAGACGGGCCGCACGGTAAAGGCCAACCACCGCCCGGTGGTAATCATCACCTCCAACGCGGAGAAGGAGCTGCCCGACGCCTTCCTGCGCCGGTGCGTCTTCCATTATATCGAGTTCCCCGACAAGGATCTGATGGCGGACATCGTCCGGGTCCACTGCCCCAACCTGGAGGAGCGGCTCCTCACCCAGGTGCTGGAGGCCTTCTACAAGATCCGCGGCCTGCCCCAGATCAAGAAAAAGCCCTCCACCAGCGAGATCATCGACTGGATCCAGGCCCTCCAGCACGGGGGCGTGGACGTGGGCCGCATTGTAAAGGAGGTCCCCTACGTGGGGGTGCTGCTGAAAAAGAACGAGGATATCGATACCCTGCGGCGTCAGTGGCGGTGAGCCATGTTTGAGGATTTTTTGTACCTCCTGCGGGGCCGGGGCCTGAAAGTCTCCCTCACCGAGTGGATGGCCCTGGCGGAAGCCCTGGACAAAAACCTCCACGAGGCCAGCTTCACCGGCTTCTACCACCTGTGCCGCTGCCTGCTGGTGAAGAGCGAGGCCGACTTCGACGCCTTCGACCGGGCCTTTTTGGACTACTTCAAGGACGTCCCCTTTCAGCTGGAGGTGTCCCAGGAGCTTCTGGACTGGCTGGAGCGGCCCAATGCCCCTATGGGGGCCTACGACGAGCAGCAGGCCGAGCTGAACGAGGCGCTGTCCGCCCTGGACATTGAGGAGCTCTTTCAGGAGCGGAAGAACGAACAGCGGGAGCAGCACAACTGCGGCAATTACTGGGTGGGCACCCATGGCATGTCTGTTTTTGGCAATATGGGCATGTCCCCTGTGGGCATCCGGGTGGGCGGGGAGCCCACCTCCCGCCGGGCCTTCCGGGTGGCGGGGGAGCGGCGCTACCGGGATTTCCGCCAGGACAACACCCTGGACACCCGCCAGCTCCAGGTGGCCCTCCGCCGCCTGCGGCAGTTCTCCGGCCTGGTGGACCTGCCGCCGGACGAGTTTGACGTGGACGCCACCATTCAGGACACCGCCAACAGCGCCGGCATGCTGAAGGTGCGCTGCAAAAAGCCCCGGCAGAACACCGTGAAGGTGCTCCTCCTGATGGACTCCGGCGGGTCCATGGACCACTACGCCCAGCTGTGCTCCGCTCTGTTCCAGGCTGTGTCTAAGTCGGGGCACTTTAAGGACCTGAAAATCTATTACTTCCACAACTGCCCCTATACCCGCCTGTATAACGACCCCACCCTGAATCCCGGCAACGCCGTCCCGGTGAGCTGGGCGCTGTCCAACCTGTCCCCGGAGTATAAGCTCATCTTTGTGGGGGACGCCCAGATGTCCCCCCACGAGATATTCGACCCCTTCCCCGCCCCCCGGGAGGGGGAGCCCGCCAGCGGCTTGGACTGCCTCCACCGCCTGCGGGACCGCTACCGCCACGCCGTCTGGCTCAACCCGGACGGCCCGCCCCAGTGGGACGGCGAGTGGGCGGAGAGCTATAACGCCATCAGCCGCCTGTTCCCCATGCTGCCCCTGACCGTGGAGGGCCTGGAGGAGGGCATGAAAAAGCTGTTGAACCGGTAGCCCGGAGACGGAGCGATTCCCTCCTAGGCGCCGCTTGAAAAAGAACCGCCGCTTGGGTGTATTGAAATTTGTTAAACAAGCCCCAAAGAAGAAAATTCAACTTTTTTTGAAAAAGGGCTTGACTAGAGCCGAAAAGCTGATATAATAAGCTCTGCTGTTTTGCTGGCCAGAACAGCAGAGATGCAGTAGTATCGAAGTGGTCATAACGAGCACGACTGGAAATCGTGTAGCCTGATAAGGGCTCGAGGGTTCGAATCCCTCCTACTGCGCCAACCTGTGCCGCCAAAAAAGATGCAGGCGAAAAACACCGCATGAAAATGCGGTGTTTTTCATATTTTAAAAAAATGCGACAAAAACAGAGCAAAAAAGTTGCGATTTGAAATTGTTGGATGTGGTTATCCCTTTAACTCAGCCGAGCAGAAGTACCAACAGCTAAGGCCAGGCGCTCCAGAAGGCGGGGGCCAAAGTCACGGCGACTGAAGCGGAAG
>JAAWNI010000177.1 GCA_022798855.1 Lawsonibacter sp.
TGGAGGAAGCTTCCTCCAGCTCTTTGGTATGTAATCAGCTGAAAATACGGCAGGCACCCACAAACCCTCTGGCCACGTAGTCGTTCATACTGCTGACGATGACGCCGGTGGAGGGACTGGAAGCGTGGATAAACTGGTTGCCGCCAATGTAGATGCCCACGTGGGAGATGCGGCCGCTGGAGGTCTGGGCGAAAAAGACCAGATCGCCGGGCTGCATATTGCCCGCCGACACCGACTTTCCGGCGTTTCTCTGGGCGGAGCCGGAATGGCTGAGATTGACGCCGAAGTTGGCGAAGACATACCGGGTGAAGCCGGAGCAGTCAAACCCTCTGGGAGAGGAACCGCCATAGACGTAGGGGCATCCCAGGTACTGCTTGGCGTAGGCCACCACCTGGGCTCCGACGCTGGAATCGGAAGCCGCAGCCATGGCTTCGGCGGCCTCAGCGGCGTCGATCAGCTCCACGTAGTCGGCGCTGATATAGCCGGCCTCGATCTGATACCAGCCGTCCAGCGTCTCGGTGATCTGGACAACGGCGCCCTCGGCCAGCTTTTTGACCTTGTCCCCATCGGTGCTGGGCTGGGAGCGGACATTCAGCGGCCCCTCAGTTACCTTGCCGTAGACGGGGTCCTTTACCGCCGGGAGGGACTTGGCCTCCTCCGCGTTGACCGTCAGGTATTCGCCGGAGACAAAGCCGTTCAGCTTTTGATAGGCGACCTGATACCAGCCCTCTTCCGCCACTCCGGTGACCTCCACCTGGGCGCCGTCAGGAAGGGTGGCCAGGATTCCCGTGTCCGTGCCGACGCCGTTGCGCAGGCGCAGGCCGCCGGAAGCGTCCACCGTTCCGGCCACGGCGGAAGCGGACATGGTCATCATGGCGGCGCTGAGCAGGCCAGCGGCAAACTTGGCGCCGATGTGCTTTGGCAAATTCATAGCAGATTTCCTCCATTTGTAAACACGTTATAAGAGCCTGTACCCACGATTTTTGCCTTGCGGGAGGGGAAAATCCCCCGCCCATCCGGCGTTTTCGCTGATGAATACCGGTTCTTACATGACTGCCTTGGAGAGTACCTTGTTGTGCCCCCCCCTATTCTTCTTACACAATATGGACGCCGCGCCTGGATTGTGCCCATAATATGGGGCGCGGCGCGGTTCGCCACTGTGCGCTATTATACCCGCTGAATGGGAGATAGTCAAGGTTTTTCCGTCTCAAGCTGTCAAATTAGGACGGACATGCCCCGGGAAGGGGCTGAAATGGCGGTTTTTGTAGGTTTTGTATAGAACGAAGCCCTCCGTCCCAAACTAAGCGCACATCATTTTTGGACAAGAGGAGCTGTTGACAATGAGTATCAACTACAGAAAAGCGGCCATTGTGGGGTGCGGGTTTGTGGGGGCGTCCATCGCCTTTCGGTTTTTACAGCAGGGGACCTTCTCCCACCTGGTGCTGCTGGACGCCAACCACGCAAAGGCGGAGGGGGAGGCGATGGACCTGAGCGACGGACTCCCTTACGGCTCCGCCATGGAGATCACAGCCGGGACCTATGACGACATCGCCGACTGCGCCCTGGTGGTCATCACCGCCGGGGCGAACCAGAAGCCGGGGGAGACGCGCCTGGAGCTGATCGACCGGAATATCGTCATTCTCAGGAGCGTCTTGGAGCAGATCACCGCCCGGGATTTTCAGGGGATTTTGCTGGTCGTGTCCAACCCGGTGGACGTGCTGACCTACGCCGCCTGGAGGCTGTCCGGCTACCCCAAGGAGCGGGTGGTCGGCTCGGGGACGGTGCTGGACACCGCCCGGTTTAAGCAGCTGCTGGGGAAGGAGCTGGGGGTGGACAGCCGCAACGTCCACGCCTTCATCATCGGCGAGCACGGGGACAGCGAGCTGGCGGTTTGGAGCGGGGCCAACGTGTCCGGCCTGGACCTGGATGACTTCTGCCGGATTCAAAAGAAGGAGCTGAGCGGTTCCGACATGGAGCGGCTGTACCAGCGGATTCGGGACAGCGCCAATCACATCATCCAGCGCAAGGGGGCCACCTACTACGGAATTGCCATGGCGGTGGGCCGCATTGCCGAGTGCATTGTGAAGGACGAGCACGCGGTGCTGCCTATCTCCGTTGTGCTGGAAGGGGAGTACGGCCTGGAGCGCCTGGCCCTCAGCGTCCCAGCCATTGTCGGGAGGAACGGCCTGGAGAAGACGCTGGAGATTCCCCTGGGCGGCGGGGAGCGCTCCGCCCTGAATGCCTCCGCCCAGCAGCTGAGGGCTGTGCTGGAGGACCTGAAGCTGTAAAGAACCTTCGTTCGAGACGGCGGATTTCCGATGAAAGGACACGCCCACCTGATAAATTCGGAGAGGCTCTGGAGATATAGTCGACGCACTTGAGAAGAGGTAAAAAGGAGGGGAGGAGCCACCGAACTTTACCGATTTTCAAGTGTGTCGACTATAAAGGCAAGGGCAGAGCCCTTGCCCTATATTCGGAGGGGGTCCTGAATTTGTGAGGTAATCGTGGTGAAAGGAAAAAAGGGCTTGACAGGCGGGATAACGAAGAGTATAATGCCCAATTAAGAACAGGAGTCGATTCAGACTCGGAAAGGAGCCCGGCATGCGGAACACTGATACTGTGATAACGAAAATTGATGTGAGAAAAGAGAGCTGCGACATACGCGGCCCTATATCTCGTGGTGTGCTTTTTCTGACTAAAACAGAATTCGGCGTGGCGGGTGGACCCGGAATCGCAATGATTTAACTTCATCCCCATGTTGAATTCGGCCAGATGAGACATCATGTCTCATCTGGCTTTTTTGCGTGCGGGCGCGGCGGAATCAATATTCTCGGTTTCGGTCCAAAGGAGTTGCTTCGGTGGGCCTGGGGAACTATATTATTTGTAATATAAAAGGGCACTATGGGAGCCATGCCCTGGGCGCTGAGCGCGTAAGATGAACCAAACGACCGGTTTTGAATCAAGAGGGGAGGACAATATGTTAGAAGTGCAAGGAAAGTATAACCAGGCAAAGATTTTTACCGATGTGGTGGACCAGGACTCCATTGCACAGGTGATCGAGCTGTGCAACCAGGAGTTTACATCGGGCAGCCGTATCCGCCTGATGCCGGATATCCACGCCGGCGCGGGCTGTACGATTGGAACCACAATGACCATCACCGACAAGGTGGTCCCCAATCTGGTGGGCGTCGATATCGGCTGCGGCATGGAGACTTGCCGGGTTCGTGAGGAGCACATGGAGCTGCAAAAGCTGGATAAGCTGATCCACGAGCGGATTCCCTCTGGCTTTGAGGTCCGCCAGAAGGCCCACCGCTATCTGTCCCAGATCAATTTGGAGGAGCTGTGCTGCGCCAGGCATGTGGATTTGCTCCGGGCTGAAAAGAGCGTCGGGACCCTGGGCGGCGGCAATCACTTTATTGAGGTGGACCGGGATGAGGAGGGGAGGCTCTATGTCATCGTCCACTCCGGCAGCCGCCACCTGGGCCTGGAGGTGGCGAAGTACTATCAGGAGGAGGGCTATAAAGTCCTGAACCGTACCGATGACGCGTTCCTGAACCATCTGATCGAGGAGATGAAGGCCGCCGGCCGGCAGAAGGAGATTCAAAAGGAGCTGAAACGGCTGAAAGGACTCAAGCAGACCAGCGTCCCCCGCCAGCTGGCTTATGTCACGGGCCCGCTCTTTGAGCGGTACATCCATGATATGCGGATTGTCCAGCGGTTTGCCGCCCTGAACCGCCAGGCCATGATGGATGAGATCGTCAAGGGAATGAAGCTCCACGTGGAGGAGCAGTTTACTACCATCCATAATTATATCGATACCGAAGCCATGATTTTGCGCAAGGGCGCCGTCTCCGCCAAGGCTGGCGAGCAGCTGCTGATCCCCATTAACATGCGGGACGGCAGCCTGCTGTGCGTCGGGAAGGGCAACGAGGATTGGAACTGCTCCGCGCCCCACGGCGCCGGCCGGCTGATGAGCCGGAGCCAGGCAAAGCAGTCCTTTACGCTGTCGGAGTTTAAAAAGCAGATGTCGGGTGTGTATACCACCTCTGTTAATAGGGCTACCCTGGATGAGTGCCCTATGGCCTATAAGGGAATGGAGGATATTTTGGACAATATTGGCCCCACCGCCGAGGTGGCCAAAATTATCCGCCCAGTTTATAATTTCAAAGCTGGAGATGAGGAATGAATTGCCGCCGGCCGTTTTACGGCCGGCGGTACATTTATGGCTGAACGCCCGAAAATCGGTAAAGCTCGGCGGTCAGAATGGCATGGGGGAATGCTGCCGCCTTTTTATGACTGATGATGTACGGAAACGTGCAACTTTTCCGGTCCGCCCAGCTTGAGTGAAACCATCTGAAAGGAGTGAGCGCAATGTTTTTACTCTATGCGGAAAAGAACCAGCTGGCCGTCCGGGAGAAGGAGCCCATCACCAGCGGGAGCGTCAATGTCTATCCGGTGCAGTTCGAGTTTTCGGAGGACTGGGACGGGCTGGACAGGACGGCGGTTTTTCAGGCCGGGTGCAGAAAAAGGGCCGTGGCCCTGGCTGGCGGGGCGTGCTCCGTGCCCGCCGAGGTGTTGTCCGAGCCGGGATACTGCCTCATGGCGGGGGTGTGCGGGGAGAACGGGGAGGGCGCCGTCCTGCCCACCATATGGGCCAACCTGGGGTTGATTCTGGCGGGTGCGTCCACCGGCGATGCCCCGGAGCCAGAACCGCCCCCCGAGGGCGGCACCACGGACCACCGAAGGCTCAGCCACCGGGACGCCCTGGA
>JAAWNI010000178.1 GCA_022798855.1 Lawsonibacter sp.
TGTGCGCCCTGCTCAGCGCCTATCTGATGAACAATGTGCTGCGCGCCTGCTCCTATGACCCGGAGGAGGAGGGCGCCCCGGAGGCTGGTGGGGACATATGAGTCTTACAAAAGAGGAAACGGCCGCCCGGAGGGCGGCCTTTCAAAAAATGAGCCTGGCTGGCAAAACGGAGTATATCTTTACCTACTTTAAGCTTCCGATCCTGCTAGGTCTTATCGCACTGTATCTGGTATGCTCCGCGGCGTACCGGCAAATCACAAAAAAAGAAGTTATTTTGTACACGGCCCACATCAATATTTCTGTTGGGGATGAGCTGGAAGCCCGGCTGACCGGGGGATTTCTCTCCACCAGCGGGGCCGATCCCAAACGGGCTGAGATCGACCTGTCCCGGGGGCTCTATTTGTCGGACGACCCCGCTCCCGAGGACCACGAATATCAGTACGCATCCAGCCTGAAGCTCATGGCCGCCATCAATGCGGAGCAGATGGACGTCGTCCTGATGAACCAGGAGGGGTATGATATTTTTTCCCAGAGGGGCTATCTCCTTGACCTGTCCGGCCTGCTCACTTCGGACGGCGCCCTGTACCGCCGTCTGGAGCCTCACCTGGCCGTGAACACAGTGATCCTGGAGGACAACTCCATTGAATACACCCTCAACCAGGCGGAGCAGTACAGGGCGGTGACGGAGGAGGTCGTAAACGGGCTCGACCTCTCCCAGTTCCCCCTGTTTCAGGGTGCCGGCTTCTCGGAGCCTGTATATCTGGGCGTGGTGGGCAACAGCCCCCGGCTTCCCGCCGTTGTCCAGTATATTGCGTATTTGGCATCGTAATCTGCCCAAACGGGGAGCGGGACAGGCGGTGAGATCCGCTTGTCCCGCTCTGATCGGAGCAGCCCTTGTTATGACATTTTTTTCAACAGCCTTCTGTTTGCCGGATCATCATAGTCCTTATACGTTCCGTCATCGTCATACAGCAGATATTCAGCACCTGGATACCCCAGCAGTTCAAGGGCGTCTGTCTGAAGCTCCGCCACGCATTCGGCCGCCTTGGCAACTGGGATACATTTCCCGGAGCGAATAAACAGAGGCACTTCATTCAAGGCAATTTCCACGTAGTGGTGCCCCGGAGACAACGTCTCTTGATGGATGGAGCCGTCGGGCATGAACTTGACGAACCGCATTTCTTCCGGAAGATAGACATACCGTCCCTTCGCGTTCTGGGTATAGACGGGGGCGATCATGATCTCCCCGCCCAGCATCAGCTGGTCCTCCACCCGGGGAGCGAACGTGTCCCGTGGATACGCAAAGGCCAGCGGCTTGAAATACAGATCGTCCGAGAGGGCCGCTTTCATATATTCGCTGTAAAGATAAGGCAGCAAACGGTAGCGGACCCCCACAATGTGGCGGAAATCCTCCACACCCTCAAATTGATAGCACTCCTGCTCCCTTGTGTCGATGGCGGAGTGATTCCGCATCAGCGGCGTGAACACACCGAAAGCCAGCCAGCGCAGCAGAAGGTCCCGGGTCGTGTGGTCGCCAAAGCCGCCCAGATCCGCTCCTGTGTACAAAAAGCCGCACATATTCAGAGCCGGCATCATTTGCAGATTCAGCAGGATATGGCTCCACCAGGACTTGTTGTCTCCGGTCCAGATCCCACCGCAGCGGTGCATTCCAATGTAGGAGGAGCGGGAAAACAGCAGAAACCGCTTGTCTGGAGCAATCCGCTCAAAGCCCTCGTCCGCCGCCCGGGTCATATTATAGCCAAACAGATTATGTACCTTATCATGGCGGACCATGCGGCCGTCTACCTGATGATAGAAAGCCTTGTAATAATCCTGATGATTCTGAAGCCCTGTCAGCGCCTCTCGGACCTGAAACATGGATACCGCGCCCGTCTCATCCTCCATATATTCCCGCATCAGCCGGGATGCCGCCTCCAGCCCCTCCGGCGTATAAAAGATTGCGGGCTCGTTCATATCGTTCCAGAAGCCCTCGATACCCTGTTCAATGAGGGAACGGTAGCAACTGCCGAACCAGCGCCTGGCCTCCGGATTCAAGACATCCGGAAAGTGAGTATCTCCCGGCCATACCGCCGCCACAAAATCGCTGCCGTCCGCCCTTTTGCAGAAATATCCGTTTTTGACCCCCTCCTCATAGACCGGATAACCTTTCTCTACCTTGACTCCCGCGTCGATAATGGGGATCAGTCTGATGTTTCGCTCCTTCATTTCCTTGACAAATGCGGGGAAATCCACAAATTCCTCTCCGTTTACGGTGAAATCCTTAAAATCCTGCATATAGTCGATATCCATGTAGAGCATATCGATGGGGATGTGATTTGCGCGGTATCCGTCCGCGACCCGCCGGAAATCCTCCTTTGTCCGGTAGCCCCACCGGCTTTGGCCGAATCCAAAGGCGAATTTAGGCGGGATATAGCTCCTCCCGATGATTTTCCGGAACTGCTTCACCACCTCATAGGGCGTTTCCCCTTCGATCACATATAAATATAGATCTGCCTCCTGGCAGCTGATCTCCAAAATATCGGAATATGTATAGCCGATATCAAAGGTGACCTTGGCGGGATAATCCACAAACAGGCCAAAATTTTGTTCTCCCGCTATCACGATGAAGTTGTGGGCGCCGTACAGGGACTGTGTGCTCTCCATATGGTGCGGGTCGTCCGAGGCATGGCTGATGTAGCGATGTCCCCGCTTGTTGATCCCCCTGACTGCCTCGCCCAGCCCATAGACGATATCATCCTTGGCCAGCTCATACCGCCAGCGAAAGCCGTTTTGAAGGCTGACCGTTCCGAGGGGAGGGGCTTCTTCCGTCTCTTTTATATGTTCGGCCACGGCCTCAGTCTCAAAGGGATGCCCGTACTTGAATTTCCAAATCATAGCCATGCGCTCCTTTCGTCTGCCGCAAATGGATTACAGCTTCTCTTGCGAGTACTGTGCGTTTACTATAACAGAGCTGCAGAGCTTTGACAACACGAGAATAAAATTTTAATGCCGTATGAGGTCACAAAATGAAATCCTACTTATTTGTCGCCAAAATCAGAATACAAACCGCGCTGGCCTACCGGTTCAACGTGATCTCCACCATTCTGATCCAGTGCCTAATCATGTACGCCATGTCCTGCTTCTGGGCCGCCGCCTATAGTGGCGCCGAGACGGTGTCCGGCGCGAGCCAGCGGGACATGATCACCTACACCACCATCTCTGTCATTATGGGAAACCTGCTGACCATGGGCGTCCAGAACCGGATCGCTCGAAGCGTCCGGACGGGCAGCGTGGCCCTGGACCTGCTCAAGCCGGTCAATATCTACGGAATCTATCTGGCGGAGGACCTGGGTGACTGCGCCGCCGCCTTCTTCCAGAAGGCCGTCCCCCTGCTTCTGGTGGGGACGGTCCTGTTCGGGTTCCCCATGCCCGCGTCAGCCGTTCACCTCCTGCTGTTTCTGTTCAGCTTTGCCATCGGCTACCTCATCAACTGGATTCTGGCGGCCCTGCTGGGGCTGTGCGCCTTTAAGACGCTGACCCTTGGCCCGTTGGTCAACGCCAAGGGCTTCATCATGAAGCTGCTCTCCGGCAGTATTTTTCCCCTGTGGTTTTTCCCCGCCGGGTTTCGCCGGGTACTGGAGGCGCTGCCCTTCATGAACATCTACCAGCTCCCCCTGGGCATCTACATCGGGCAGTACGCGATGGATGAGATCATGCTCCGCACAGCGCTCCAGCTGTTCTGGTGCGCGGCGCTGTGGGTCCTGTTTGACGTACTGCAAAAGAAAATGGCGGCAGCCATACTGATTCAAGGAGGTTGAGCGCGGTGAAAACCATACGATATTACGCCTCTGTGGCCGCTATCTCCATCCGGCAGTCCATCCAATCCCGGCTGGAGTACCCCTTTATGCTCATCGGCCATGTGTTGGCCAACTGCATCCAGTGGGTGATAGGCTTTGCCACCATCAAGTTCGTGGTGGACCAGTTTGGCAGCATCGGCGGCTGGGGCTACGAAAGCCTGGCGTTTTTGTACGGCATGTCGGTGCTGAGCCATGGCCTGGCGGTGGTGTTCTTCATCCAGACTTGGGGCATGGGTTACTGGATGATCGATGGGGAGTTTGACCGGTTTCTGCTGCGGCCTATGAACCTGATTTTCCAGTTTCTGTTCGATGACTTCAATCTCATCGGCTTCACGGACATCATCCCCGGCCTGATGGTATTCGTCTACGGGTGTGTCAAGGTACACCTGACCCCGAGCTGCGGCAATATTCTGCTAATCCTCTGCACCCTGGCGGGCGGAACGCTGATCCGGGGGGCGGTGTGGATGTTCTGCGGCTCCGTGTCCTTCTGGACCAGGAGCCCCGCCAATTTCACCGACATGGTGGGGGAGCTGTTCGAGCGGGTGTCCATGTACCCCCTTACCATCTATCCCCGGTGGGTTCAGGCCCTGTTTACTTTCCTCCTGCCTCTGGCGTGGATCACCTTTTGGCCCGTCAAGGATATTTTGGAACCGGAACCCGGCATCCTTCCTGTGCCTATGGCAGCCGTCACCCTGGCGGTGGGGCTGCTCCTGTTCGCGGGGAGCTGCGTGGTATTCCGGGCCGGGATGGGGAGGTACGAGAGTGCCGGGAGCTAGGAAAGCGATCGAAGCACGAAAGAGGTGTATCTGTTTTATGGACTTTACAGAGATATTTCAGCTTTATCACAAGGACCCGCCATACAGCTGGGAATACAAAGACACCAGCCGGGGGGAGGAGGATTTCCGCCG
>JAAWNI010000179.1 GCA_022798855.1 Lawsonibacter sp.
CATGATGAGGGCCAGGTCGTAGGCGGTGGAGTAGTGGTTCTCGTCGTGGAGCCCGTAAGTATTGGTGAAGTGGGTGCCCTGGCAGTCCAGCTCCCCGGCCTTCCGGTTCATGTGGGCCACAAAGTCCGGGACGGTGCCGTCCACCGCTTCGGCCAGGATGTTGCTGGCGTCGCAGTCCGACTCCAGCAGCATACAGTAGAGCAGATTTTCTATGGAGATTTCCTCCCCCGCCTTAAAAGCGCCGGTGACATACTCGCTGGGGATGCCCTGCACCGCCGACGAGCTGACCGTGGCCACGGTGTCCGGGGAGAGCTGGCCGTAAGAGATGGCTTCCACTACCAGAAGGGCGGTCATCACCTTGGTGATGCTGGCGGGGTAGGCCCGCTCGTTGGCCTTCATGTCGTAGAGCAGGTCGCCGTGGTTGGCGTCCAGCAGGGCGGCGTTGGTGCAGAAGAGGTTCAGGTCGTCCTGCCCAATCGCCGTGGCGGGGAGCGTCAGGGAGAGGACCATGGGGATGAGGAGCAGGGCGGAAAGAAAACGATTTTTTTTCATAGGAAATTCTCCATATGTATGTTATAATAGATTCGTGCTTGTTTGAAACATGTCAATACGCCCATGCGGCGGAATAATTCCCCACCACTGCGCGTATTCCCATTTTTCATACAGCGCCTAAAATATACTTTTAGTTTAGAGCGGCCAGGGCAAAAATGCAATTAAGAAGTTCTTAATTTTTTGAAAACTTCACAGACGGCATTCTGGTTGTACAGCGGAACACCTCCCATTATAACAAAGGTAGGAGGGCCGCGCAAGGGGGGCGGGAGCGTTGGCAGGAAAATCCAGATACTTACAGGCCGTGGCGGCCCTTCTGGCGGCCTTCTGCCTGTTCTGCGCTACCTGGTACGCGGCGCGGAGCAGCTCGCCGGAGCCCTACCAGGTGAACACCGCCCGGCGTCCGCCGGAGGCCCAGCTGGACGGAGAGGGGGCGACGGAGGAGGAATCCCGCCCTGACAGCCTGCTCCCGGGAGAGGTCATCGACATCAACAAGGCGGATTTCTATGACCTCCAACGGCTGCCCGGCATCGGGGAGCGGCGGGCCCAGGACATCGTTAACTGGCGGGAGGAGCACGGCCCCTTTCAATCCCTGGACGAGCTGGTAAATGTCCCGGGCATTGGGCCGGGGATTCTGGAGGGCCTGCGGGAGTACGCGGCGGCTGGGTAAAGCCGCTCCGGCGGATCAATGTAAGAGCCTGTTTAATATCTCAAGGTATGCCGAATGACAAGGAATTTTGCCGTCAGACAAGGCAAATTTTCGCAGCAATACTGGATGTATTGCAAAAAAATTTAACGCGGTATGACGGCAAAAGGCCCGTCAAGCGGCGTGCTGAGAGATATTAAACAGGCTCTAAAGACTGGCCCACCCAAGGGGCCGCAAAACAGAGCAAGGAGTTTCCAACATGGCAAAAATTTTAGTAGTAGACGACGAGCAGGTCCTGGTCAAGGGGATTAAATTCAACCTGGAGCACGAGGGCTATCAGGTCGAGGTGGGCTATGACGGCGAGCAGGCGGTGGAGCTGGCCCGGGAGGGCGGCTTCGACCTGGTTCTGCTGGACCTGATGATGCCCAAAATCGACGGCTTGCAGGCCTGTATGCGTATTCGGGAGTTCTCCAACGTCCCTATCATTATGCTGACAGCCAAGGGGGAGGACACCGACAAAATCATGGGCTTTGAGTGCGGCGCTGACGACTACATCACAAAGCCCTTTAACCTGCTGGAGCTGAAAGCCCGGGTCCGGGCGCTGCTGCGCCGGTCCGGCGCGGCGGAGCTGAAAAAGGCGGGCAGCGTGCTGGAAGCCGGCCACATCCGTCTGGACACGGTGGCCCGGTCCGCCTGGCGGGACGGCGCTCCGGTGGAGCTGACCGCCAAGGAGTTTGACCTGATGGAGCTGCTGCTGCGCAACCCCGGCCGGGTGTACAGCCGGGAAAACCTCCTCAACGTGGTTTGGGGCTATGAGTACATCGGCGACTACCGCACGGTGGACGTCCACGTCCGCCGCCTGCGGGAGAAGCTGGAGCTGGATTCCGCCAACCCGGAGTATATCCGCACCAAGTGGGGCGTGGGGTACTATCTGGCGAAGGTGTAAAAGGCCCCCCTTGTTAAAGGGAGAGGGGGGGTCCATTTAAGGAGAGTTTTCGATGAACCGGAATCCCCCAGTCACCGCCTACGGCGGCGACAGCCCCCTTTGGCAAGGGGGCCTTTGGAGCAGGACTGGAGCCTTCAAGCACCCAAGCCCCCTTGTTAAAGGGGGGTGCCCCGAAGGGGCGGGGGGATTCCATTTAAGGAAAGTTTTCTAAGAGTTTTTGACAAGCTGGGCTCCCCCATAAAGAGGGAGGCTTTACGAGAGGAGGCGCGGCCCTACGAACAACAAAAATAAGGTCCCGTTTTTTGCTTCCCTCCAGGTGAAATACGCCCTGAGCTATTTGGTGATTTTCGCCGTGGTGCTGGTGCTGCTGAATACCTACCCGGTGCTGGCCTCCCAGGACCTGCTGTTCAGCTCCAAGCGGGATTCTTTGAAGAGCCAGGCGGCGGTGATGGCGTCCGCCCTGATGGAGCTGGAATCCCTGTCCGCCGACCAGGTGGCCAGGGTGATGAATATGCTGGACAGCATGGGCCTGACCCGTATTCTGGTCACCGACCCGGCGGGCCTGGTCCTCTACGACAGCACGGAGCGGCCCGAGGAGGGTGGGCCCGCCGAAAGCCAGCCGGAGGAGTACCGCTACGCCCTGTATCAGGAGGTGGTGGCCGCCCTGCGGGGCAGCGACGTGTCCTACTCCCGGTACTCAAACCGGACCTTCATCTCCACCGCCGCCATGCCCATCGTCTACCGGGGGATGGTGATCGGGGCCATCTACATCCTGGAGATCGACCAGGTCCAGGGGGAGCTGCTGTACAGCCTGCAGCAGAATCTGCGTACCATCTCGGTGGTCATCGCGGTGGTGACCCTTGTGATGAGCACCCTGTTTTCCAAGGTGCTCACCGCCCGGATCGCCGCGCTGCTGCGGGCCATCCGGATCGTGGGGGAGGGGGAGTACGGCCACCGGCTCCAGCCGGTGGGGCGGGACGAGATGGCCCAGCTGGCCGGAGAGTTCAACCACCTCACCGACCGGCTCCAGACCACCGAGGAGGTGCGGCGGCGCTTCGTCTCCGACGCCAGCCATGAGCTGAAAACCCCTCTGGCCTCCATCCGCCTGCTGGCCGACTCCATCTTGCAGACGGAAGAGATGGACCCGGCCATGGTGCGGGATTTTGTCTCCGACATCGGCTCCGAAGCCGAGCGGCTGACCCGGATCACTGAGCATCTGCTGGCCCTCACCCGGCTGGACAGCCTGCCTGAGGGGGAGCACGACCCGGTGGATGTGTCCAAGGTGGCGGAGCGGACGGCGGCCCTGCTCCAGCCGGTGGCCGATACCGCCGGCGTGGCGCTGGAGAAGAATTTGAAATCGGACTGCCTCACGCTGTGCACCGAGGACGATTTGTCTCAGATATGTTTTAATCTGGTGGAAAACGCCATCAAATACAACTATCCCGGAGGAAAAGTCTTTGTCTCGGTGTACCGGGACGGCGACCAGGTGCTGCTGGAGGTGGGGGACACCGGGATCGGGATACCCGAGGAGGACCTGCCCAAGATATTTAACCGCTTCTACCGGGTGGACAAGGCCCGGTCCCGAGCCGCTGGGGGGACCGGGCTGGGGCTGTCCATCGTCCGGGATACGGTGCGCCGCCACGGGGGCTGGGTCACCGCCCGGCCCCGGAATCCGGAAGGGAGCCTGTTTACAGTGGGATTTCCCAGATATGCCCCCCAGCGGGGCGGGAAGGGGGCGGAACCGTGAAAAAATATCTCCCTGTCCTTTTGGCTGGACTGCTCCTCCTGTCCGCCTGCGGCGGACACGGGGAGGAGCCTATGGGGGAGGGCCCCTTCCTCTGGTTCGCCGCCGACGACAGACAGCCGGACTACGGCCACGGCCCCGCGTTGGAGGTCCAGCCCTATGAGGGGGAGGAGCCGCCGCGGCCCGAGGAGCTGCTGTCCGCGCTGCTGGCTGGACCAGATCAGGCGGGCCTGCGCTCCCCCTTCCCCCGGGGGGTCGCGCTGCAGCAGTGCGGCTGGGACGAGGAGCGCCCCGGCGTCTTTCTGGTCAATCTGTCCGAGCAGTATGGGGCGCTGGCCGATATCTCGCTGAGCTTGGCCGATTACTCCATCGTCCTCACCCTGTCCCAGGTGGAGGGCGTGGAAGCGGTGGAGATTACCGCTGGCGGCCGCCGGGTCAGCTACCGCAGCCACCAGCTGCTGTCCGCCCAGGAAGCGGTGCTGTGGGACGAGCTGGCGGACGATGCCTCATAGGCGGGGTGTTATTATAGATTGATTGCCCCACAAACCACGCTTGTCTCACAAATTCAGGAAACCCACCGAATGTAGGGCAAGGGCTCTGCCCTTGCCTTAGAGCCTGTTTAATATCTCTCAGCACGCCGCTTGACGGGCCTTTTGCCGCCATACCGCGTTAAATTTTCTTGCAATACATCCAGTATTGCTGCGAAAATTTGCCTTGTCTGACGGCAAAACTCCTTGTCATTCGGCATACCTTGAGATATTAGAACCTGTATTCATAATCGAAAATGCTGGATGGACGAGGAATTTTGCCGCCCTGCAAGGCAAAAAATCACAGGAATCCTTTGTGGATTTCAAGAT
>JAAWNI010000180.1 GCA_022798855.1 Lawsonibacter sp.
CCCTGCTTCTCCAGGTCCCGCATCCGGCGGCAGAACAGGTCGAACTGAGCCCGCTCGTCCGCCTCCGCCTGCTCCAGCTCCGCCGTCTTCTCGGCGATGAGCCGGTCATACATGGCGATTTGCTCGTTGATATTTTCAATCTCCTGGCGGATCACGTCAATCTGGCTCTCCAGCAGCTCCTTTTTCTTCATAGCGGCGCTCTTGTCCGCCTGAATCTCCTTCAGCTGCGCCTGAATATCCTTTTTCTGGTTGGCAAGGGTGTTGGACTTGTTTTTCAAGGCGTCGATCTCCGCTCTTGTAACGGCGGAGGCCTCCATGACCACTCCCGGTCCGGTCAGGGGCAGCATCACAGCCAGCGCCAGCAGCAGCGCCAGCAGACGGCGGGACAGCTTTCCTTGTTTCACAGCAAGCCCCTCCCTCAGCGAAGTAAAAATATGTTGGCAACAACAGGCAGCAGCATCAGCAGCGCCAGAAAAGCGGCCATCACCGCCATAAATATCCTCTGTTTTTTCTGCCGTTTCATAACCTTGGCCCTCCCATTCTCTTAAACCTGTAAAAACTTCCGGATGGCGAACAGGGACCCCCCCACGCCGATAAACGCGCCTACGCCGCAGAACACGGCCAGGATAGTGGGCGCCATAGCGCTGTAGCTGATAATGCTGACCAGGGACAGACCGTTGCCCTGGATGGCCAGCTTGGCCACCATCTGATACAGTCCCCACTGGACGAAGAAGGCGATGAGGGCTCCGGACAGGCCCAGGACCATCCCCTCCACCACAAAGGGCCACTCGATAAAGCCGTTTGTGGCGCCGCACATCTTCATAATGGCAATCTCCTCCCGGCGGTAGAAGGTGGCCAGCTTGATAGTGTTGGCAATGATAAACAGGGAAATCACCAGCAAAATTCCAATCAGCACCAGAGCCACGCCAGTGGCGATGTTGCGCACCATCACGAAGCCGTCGGCAATCTCGATAGCGGCCTGGACGTCAGACACGCCGGACACCTGCTCCAGGGTCTGCTTGGTCTCAGCCATCCGCTCGATGTCTACCACATGGACCCGGTAGCGGTCTTGAAAGGCGTCGCTGGGCAGGTCGTTGAGCACGTCGGCAATCTCCATCCGCTTGGCCTTAAATTCGGCCACCGCCGCCTCGCCGGTGACAAAGGTGAGCTGTGACACGTTGTCCACCTGGCTCAGGGCGGGCTGGAGGGCCCGGGCCTGTTCCTCGGTGAGGGCATCGTCTATGTAGACCACCATCTCGTTTTCATTTTCCAGGTCGCCCAGCATATTGTCCAGGTTCACCGCCAGCAGCGTGAAGGAACCCATAATAATCAAGCAGGCCACAATCATACACACCGCGGCAAAGGACATAAAGCCGTGGGTGAAGATGGAGTGAACGCCCTCGCTGACAAAATATCCAGCGTCAAATCTTCTCGACATTGTAGTAACCACCTGTTCCGTCGCTGATAATCCGCCCATTCTCAATGGTCACCACCCGCTTTGTAAAGCGGTTGACCAGGGCCTTTTCGTGGGTGACCACCAGAACGGTGGTACCCAGCTCATTGATACGCTCCAGCAAAAGCATAATCTCCAGGGAACGCTGAGGGTCCAGATTGCCGGTGGGCTCGTCGGCGATAATCATACTGGGGTTGTTCACCAGCGCCCGTGCGATTGCCACCCGCTGCTGCTCGCCGCCGGAGAGCTGCCCCGGAAAGCGGTCTCCCTTGGCGTCCAGACCCACCAGCTGAAGCACATAGGGGATGCGCCGGCGCAGTTCCCGGTTGGAGGCCCCAATGGCCCGCATGGAAAAGGCCAGGTTTTCATACACCGTCTTCTTCTCGATCAGGCGGAAGTCCTGGAAAATGATGCCCAGGGTGCGGCGCATCAGGGGAACCTGCCGGGGAGTGATGGTGTTCAGGTTATAGCCGTTGACCATCACCCGCCCCTCGGTGGGGGCGATCTCTGATGTAATCAGCTTAATGATGGTGGACTTGCCTGAACCGGAAGGGCCGACCAAAAAGACGAACTCCCCGTCGTCAATACGCATGTTGACCCCCTTCAGGGCCTTGGTTCCGTTGTCATACTCTTTATATACATCTATGAACCGTATCATGGTGACCTCTGCTCCTCGCTCAGCCGATATTTCTCTCTGGCATCCCGATTTTTTAGTGTATCACAGATCAGTTTTTATGTAAATATTAAATCTGTGAATGTTCCTTTTCTTTTTATGCCGGTCCCGCCCTGTTTTTACCAGTTTGTCATTTTTGTAACCTTATTGTAACTTATTTTCCCGGGAAATGTCAAGAGGAATTTCGCCTCTCTGCAGAGCATAAAAACAGCGCCGCCCTTCGGGCGGCGCCAGCGCTCATCGTTAGGACTCGATCCCTCTGGAAATCAGGTACTTTTTGACCATCAGCGCCACCTTAAAGGTGATGGCGTCGTCGAACTCCCGCAGGTCCAGGCCGGTAAGCTTTTTGATCTTCTCCAGCCGGTAGACCAGGGTATTGCGGTGGACGAACAGCTTTCGGGCGGTCTCAGATACGTTCAGGTTGTTCTCAAAAAACTTGTTGATGGTAAGCAGGGTCTCCTGGTCCAGGGCGTCAATGGGACTCTTTTTAAAGACCTCTTGTAGGAACATCTGGCACAGGATGGTGGGCAGCTGATAAATCAGCCGGCCGATCCCCAGATTCTCGTAGTTGATGACAGTCTTTTCCGTATCGAACACCTTGCCCACATCAATGGCCACCCCGGCCTCCTTGTAGGCCCGGGCCAGGTCCCGGATATGGGGAACGATGGTGCCAATACCGACTACCACCTTAACCCCCAGCTCCTGGGTAACAGCGGTGACAATCTGCTTGGCAATCTTGCTCAGGTCCTTGGCGTCAGCCCCCTCGTGGAGCTGCTTAATCAGGGCCACATCGGTCTCGTTGATTGAGATGACGAAATCAGACTGCTTGTCCGGAAACAGGTTCTGAATCACATCAATGACAGAGACGTCAGCCTGGCCCAGCTGGCGGACCAAAAAGGCGGCCCTGGGCACCTCAGAGATAAAATGGAGTTCCTTGGCCTGGGTATACACGTCTCCCAGCAAAATATTGTCAGAGATGATATTCTTGACAAAGGTGGCCTTATCGTGCTTCTCCTCATAGTAGGTCTTGGCCCCGTTAAAGGCAACCACGGCCATGGCGCACAGAGAAGCGGCCAGCTCGTCCTCGCCCTTGACAAAGGCGGCGTAATCAAACTGGGCGCCCCAGCCCGCCAGCGGCTTAAAAGTCCTGCCCTCAAACCGGGCTCCGCCGCTCTCCCCGCTGTTGATCGCGGTAACCGCGCCGGACCAGTGCTCACCGATACAGGTCAGCTCGCTGCAAGCGACCACAACTCCTTCTGCGTCAATCACGCCCACCGTGCGGCTGATATTGTCCTTCATTTGGAGCACAATACCTTGGAACATCCTGCTTGACACTGCGATCCCCTCCTAAGTAGTTTTCTTCCGTGAGCCTATTATAACGGGTTCCCCCCCTGTTTGGCAAGGGGTTTTTATAATTTTTTTGTTCAAAATCACTATAAATTTAGGTAGCACAATCTAACCTTTGCAGTTCCGTCCGCTCCTGGAGGGTCAAAAACCGCCATTTCCCGGGTTTTAGTTCCCCGTCCAGCGTCAAAGGCCCCATCGACAGGCGGTGCAGCGCACGCACCGGCTTGCCTCGGGCAGCCAGCATCCGTTTCACCTGGTGGTATTTCCCCTCCCGCAGGGTGACCAGGCAGGACCTCCCGTCCGCAAGGGGCTTCAGTCCGGCGGGTAAACACCGGGTACCGTCAGCCAGAGTCAGTCCGGCGGCCAAAGCCTCTATGTCCTCGCTGACGACCACCCCATCCACCCGGGCCAGGTAGACCTTGTCCACATGCTTCCTGGGGGACAGCAGCCGGTGGGCCAAATCCCCGTCGTCGGTAAGCAGGAGCAGGCCAGTGGTGTCCTTGTCCAGCCGCCCCACCGGAAACAGCCCCCGCTGCCTCAGCTCCGGGGGGAGCAGGTCCAGCACCGTGGGCTGCTGGCCATCCTCGGTGGCCGACAGCACTCCCTCCGGCTTGTTGAGCATCACATAGACAAAGGGGGAGCAGTCCACCGGCACCCCGTCCACCGTCAGGCACAGCGCGGCGGGGTCCCCCTTCTCCTCCGGCCTTAGAACAACCCGCCCGCCGGCCAGCACCCTGCCCTGGCGCACCAGCTCCTTCACTTCCTTCCGGCTCCACCTGCCGGTGGCGCTGAGCAGCTTGTCAATGCGCTCCATCAATCTGCCGCCTTTCCAAATAACGCAGGTGCGGATACCATCCGCCCAAACCCGCACAGGATGTATTTTGTCCCTGTAAGCATATCCCTCCCCGCCCCCGCATACCTTAAAGGGAGAACACACCCAAGGAAGGAGAGATGTGCTGTGTTGATTATGACTGCAAAACTGCCCAAGCGGAAGCTGACGCTGGGGGTTGCCGCGGCGGCTCTGCTCTGCTGCTGCGCCATCGCCCTGAATTTCGGGCAGGCTGCCGGACGGGAGGTCTCCGCCCCCGCTGTTCCCGACCCCAAGGGGGTCAAATCCAACCAGGACCGCGTCGATTACCTGGCCTCCTACGGCTGGCAGGTGGAGGAGGAGCCTCTGGCCACCCAGGAGCTGCTCATCCCCGAGGAAATGGACGACAGCTATGCCGAGTACCTGGCCCTCCAGGCCCAGC
>JAAWNI010000181.1 GCA_022798855.1 Lawsonibacter sp.
AAAGGAGACAGAGTAAATGTCCCAGAAGATACCATTTTTACAGATGTTTGCCGCCCTGCGCCAGTGGACCGAGCTGTCCAACGGGGTGGAGGGCTGGCGGATCGTGTCCGCCGCCATCGACAAGGCCAGCCGAAGCGCCAAAATCACGGTGGAGGGGGCCGCAGGGGCGGGGCCTAACCTCATGGCCCAGGCGGAGGAGGCCCTCTGCCGGGCCTACGGCCTGAACAGCGTCAAAATCGAGGCTGCCCCTGCCCCGGAGGCAGACGGGGATTGTTGTAGGGGCGCGCAGTGCGCGCCTGCGGGCGGACACTGTCCGCCCCTACAGAACGCATCGGAGGAAAGGTCTGATCATGACGAGGACGCTTTTGCCCGCACCGAAGCCATCCGGCGGGCGGCAATGAAAAATACCGCCCGGCCTGCCGCCGCCCCGTCCAAGCGGGAGAAAAAGCCCCAGGGCAAGGCCATCTTCGGCAAGGCCATTTCCAAGGCCCCTACCCCCATGGGGGAGCTGGAGCTGGACATGGGCATGGTGGTGGTGGAGGGGGACGTCTTCGCCGTTGACAACCGGGAGCTGAAAAAGCGGGGGGCCTGGGTGGTGGCCTTCGACATGACCGACCACACCGGCTCCATCCGGGTGAACAAGTTTTTCCCCGGCGACGAGGGCAAGCCCCTGGTGGACGGGATCAAAAAGGGGATGCACGTCAAGGTGCAGGGCCGGCTGAACATGGACCGGTTCTATGGCGACATGGTGCTGGAGCCGGTGGCTGTCGCCGCGGCGGAGAAGCGGATGAAGGAGGATACCGCCCCGGAGAAGCGGGTGGAGCTCCACCTCCACACCACCATGTCCTCCATGGACGCCCTCACCAGCGTGGGGCCCAAGCTGGGCCCGGACCGGAACGTGGTCAAGCGGGCGGAAGCCTGGGGCCACCCGGCCATCGCCATCACCGACCACGGAGTGGCCCAGTCCTTCCCCGACGCATGGCACTCCGCCAAGAAAATCAAGATACTCTACGGGGTGGAGGCCTACTTCATCAACGATGTGGACGACCGGGTGGCCGTCCACGGGGAGACGGCCGCCCCCTTCTCCGACGAGATCGTCTGCTTCGACATCGAAACCACCGGCCTGAACCGGAAATATGAGGTCATCATCGAGATTGGCGCGGTGGTGCTGAAAAACGGGGAGGTCACCGACACCTTCAACACCTTCGCCGCCCCGGGGCGCATCCTCAATCCGGAGATTATCCGCCTTACCGGCATCACCGACGAGATGCTGAAGGGGGCCCCCTCTCAGAAGGAGGCCCTGCGGGCCTTTCTGGACTTCGCCGGGGACCGGCCCCTGGCCGCCCACAACGCCGATTTCGACATGGGCTTTATCGCCGCCGGGTGCCAAAAATATGGCCTCCCCTTCACCAACCCCTCGGTGGACAGCCTGATTCTGGCCCAAAACCTGCTGCCTGAGCTGGGCAAGTATAAGCTGGACATTGTGGCCGAGCATCTGCGCCTGCCCGCCTTCAACCACCACCGGGCCAGCGACGACGCGGCCACCGTGGCCTACATGCTGCCCCACTTCTTCCGAATGCTGGAGGAGCGGGGCTGCCGCAGCCTGGCCGAGGTCAACCCCTATATGCGCACCATCCGGGGGAAGGGCAAGGCCAAGCGCCGGCCTAAGCACCTGATTGTGCTGGCCAAAAACCAGACCGGCCTGCGCAACCTGTATAAGCTGGTGTCCCTGTCCCACCTGGAGCACTTCAAGCGCAGCCCCATTATGCCCAAATCCCTCATCGACGCCAACCGGGAGGGGCTGATCCTGGGCTCCGCCTGCGAGGCGGGGGAGCTGTTCCAGGCGCTGGCCGACGGCCGGGGCTGGGAGGAGCTGAAACGCATCGCTTCCTGGTACGACTACCTGGAGATCCAGCCCATCTGCAACAATATGTTTATGCTCCGCAAGGGGATGGTCCGGTCGGAGGAGGAGCTGCGGGACTTCAACCGGGACATCGTCCGCCTGGGGGAGGAGCTGGGCAAGCCGGTGTGCGCCACCGGGGACGTCCACTTTCTGGACCCGGAGGACGAGATATACCGCCACATCCTCCTGGACTCCAAGGGCTTTGAGGACGCCGACGAGGACCTGCCCATCTACTTCAAGACCACCGACGAGATGCTCAAGGAGTTCGCCTACCTGGGGAAGGAGAAGGCGGAGGAGGTGGTGGTCGCCAACACGAACCTCATCGCCGACTGGTGCGACCCCATCGAGCCCCTGCCCCAGGGCCTGTTCGCCCCCAAGCTGGAGGACTCCGACGGGGAGCTGAAGCGGCTGGTGTGGGGCAAGGCCCACGACCTCTACGGGGAGGACCCGCCCCAGATCGTGGTGGACCGAATCGAGGCCGAGCTGGGGGACATTATCCGCTGCAAGTACGACGTGATCTATATGTCCGCCCAGAAGCTGGTCCAGAACTCCCTGGAGCACGGCTACCTGGTGGGCTCCCGGGGGTCGGTGGGGTCGTCGCTGGTGGCTTTTATGTCGGGCATCACCGAGGTGAACTCCCTGCCCGCCCACTACCGCTGCCCCAAGTGCAAGCACACCGACTTCGACTACGCCCAGGACCCGGAGCACCCCTTCGGCTGCGGGGCTGACATGCCCGACGCGGTGTGCCCCGTCTGCGGCGCCAAGTACGTGAAGGACGGCTTCAACATCCCCTTTGAGACGTTTTTGGGCTTCGGCGGCGACAAGGTGCCCGATATCGACCTGAATTTCTCCGGCGAGTACCAGTCCAGCGCCCACAGGTACACCTTTGAGCTCTTCGGCCAGACCCACGTCTTCCGGGCGGGGACCATTGGCACGGTGGCGGAGAAGACCGCCTTCGGCTATGTGAAAAAGTACCTGGAGAAGAAGGGCAGGGTTGTCTCCAAGGCGGAGGAGAACCGGCTGGCGATCGGATGCACGGGGGTGAAGCGGACCACCGGCCAGCACCCGGGCGGCATGGTGGTCATCCCCCAGGACAAGGAGATATACGACTTCTGCCCCGTCCAGCACCCCGCCGACGACCCCAGCAGCGACATCATCACCACCCACTTTGAATACCACTCCATGGAGTCCAACCTCCTCAAGCTGGACATGCTGGGCCACGATGACCCCACCATGATCCGAATGCTGGAGGACCTGACCGGGGTGAACGCCCGGGAGATCCCCCTGGACGACCCGGACACCATGTCCCTGTTCTCCTCCTCCAAGGCCCTGGGCTATGAGAATGACAAGGTCCTGGGCCCCACCGGAGGCACCGCCATCCCGGAGTTCGGCACCTCCTTCGTCCGGGGGATGCTGGAGGAGACGCAGCCCAATCAGTTCGATATCCTGGTGCGGCTGTCCGGCTTCTCCCACGGCACCGACGTGTGGCTGGGCAACGCCCGGGACTTGATCCTCCAGCAGGGCATCCCCGTGGGCCAGGCCATCGGCTGCCGGGACGATATCATGCTCTTTTTGATCTCCAAGGGGATGGACCCCAAGCGGTCCTTCAAAATTATGGAGGCCGTCCGCAAGGGCCGGGGCCTGCCCGATGGGGCCGAGGAGGAGATGAAAGCCGCCGGAGTGCCCGATTGGTATATCGGCTCCTGCAAAAAAATCGCCTACCTCTTCCCCAAAGCCCACGCCGTGGCCTACGTGATGATGGCCTTCCGCATCGCCTGGTTCAAGGTCCACCGCCCCCTGGCCTTCTACGCCGCCTACTTCTCCATCCGGGCCAAGGCCTTCGACGAGGCCTTTATGTGCCGGGGCATGGAGGTCTGTCAGAAAAAAATGCGGGAGATCGTGGCGAAGGATAAGGAGGCCACCGCCGTGGAGCAGGATATGCTCACCACTTTGGAGGTGTGCTACGAGTTCTACCTGCGGGGCTTCCAGTTCGACCGGATGGACCTGTATCAGTCCCGGGCCCTCCACTTCGCCGTGGACGAGGAGCGGGGCGCCCTGCGGCCCCCCTTCGTCTCTGTTGCCGGACTGGGGGAGACCGCCGCCATCTCCCTGGAGGAACAGCGGGAGGGGAAGTCGTTCATCTCGATAGAAGAGGTGTCCGCCGCCTGCCCCAAGGTGTCCAAAACCCATATCCAGCTGCTGAAAGAAGCTGGGGCCTTCGGGGACCTGCCCGAAACCAGCCAGATGGATTTGTTTTCGATGTTTGGATAAAAAACAGCCGGACGGCTGTCCAATCAAGGACAGCCGCCCAGCTTTTCTTGCTGTTTTGTCAAAGCCTGGTATCATAATGTCGCGGCCCTACCCAATCCGGTTTACCATGCAGCGGAAAGGGGTGGATGCCTTGGATATTCTGCTCGATTTCTTAGTGTCGGTCGGAGCGAGCATAATTGGCAATTATGTGGGCAAGTGGCTGGATCGGCACCGCAAGGGCCGGTAAGCACAGAATAAACCCCCGGAGGATTGCCCCCTCCGGGGGTCCTTTTGCGTGGCCACCTTGGTTCTGCTCGAATCCTTGGCAACTGTGATTATACCACAGCTGATCTATTATATGCAAGAGGGGAATTTTATATTTTGCTGCTTAAGCCGCCGCCACAGTTTTGCAACGGTGGTTTGCTTCACTTATCTTTTAAGAACCTGTATTCACAATCTCAAACGGCCATCTGGACGGGCCTTTTGCCGCCTTGCGGCGTTAAAAAATCTTGAAATCCACAAAGGATTCCTGTGATTTTTTGCCTTGCAGGGCGGCAAAATTCCTCGT
>JAAWNI010000182.1 GCA_022798855.1 Lawsonibacter sp.
GATGGACGAGGAATTTTGCCGCCCTGCAAGGCAAAAAATCACAGGAATCCTTTGTGGATTTCAAGATTTTTTAACGCCGCAAGGCGGCAAAAGGCCCGTGCAGACGGTCGTTTGAGATTGTGAATACAGGTTCTAAAGAAGGTGCGGCCCATGATTTTGCCGGAAGTTTATCAAGGAGGAGGCTGGTTCCCGTCCTTTTCCCGGTTTATGGAAGCTTTTGATCCAAAATGGTACAGAACCTATGGCTGCGCCCCATCAACCCCGGAGGAGGTGCGGGAGACGGCGGTGGAGTTCGCGCCAGACATCCCTGCGCTCCCGGAGGAGTATTTGGATTTCCTTGCCCACATGGGCGGCCGGGGCCTGGACCTGCACCATCGGGCATGGCTCTACCACGGCGGCCAGCTGTACCTGAGCGGAGAAGAGGAAGCCTGCCTGACGATTGGCAGCTATAACCTGCTTGACGAGGGGGACAGGCTGGCCTACTGCTTCCCGAAAGAGGGGCCGCCCTATCTGGTCTGGCGGGAACGGTGGTCTGACATGACGGGAGGGCAGGTGAAGGTGGCGGACAGCCTGGGACAGCTGCTATGCAATCAGGCCTTTCTGGCGGAGGGCACGGAGCAGTTTTCCTTCCGGCACCCTCTGGACCCGGCCTTTCACCTCCACCAGCCGCCCTACAGGCCCTGCCCGGAGGCGGAGGAGTATTGCAGGACCCACCCGGTCGAAGGGCTCACGGAGAAGGAGCTGGAGGATATCGGCTTCCAGCTCCAGGTCAAGAAGCTGGTAGGGCCGCTGGAGCAGCTGGGCTATGAGCGGGCTTGGTTCAGCACAGAGCTGGACCACATCTGGCTGAGGGAGGACGCCTGCTGTATCATCTCCCGTGAATTTGACCCCAACGACATGTTTGATACGGCGGCGGTTTCCCTTTGGGGGATGGGGAAAGAGACGGTATGGGCCCTGGCGGAACAGTTTAAGCGATTGGGTTATGGAAATGCCCTGGAGATGAGAGATGGTTCCACGTGAAACATCACCCCGCCCGCCGGGGGATATGGATGGTGAGGGTGATGGACTCCTCGGAGTCCTGGCGGTCGCACTGGGCGTTCACCCCGGCGGAGCGCATCAGGTCCAGGCTCCGGGTGATGGTGTTGAGAAACAGCCGCACGTCCTTGGCGATGAAGAGGGGGCGCTTGCGGGGCGGGGCCGGCGCGCCGGACAGCATGGCGTCCACCATCTCCTCGGTCTGGGCCACCGTCAAATTCTGCTCCAGCAGGCGGCGGGCCCCCTGGACCCGCTGCTCCGCCGTCTCCAGCCGGAGGAGGGCCCGGGCGTGGCGCTCGGTGGCCCCGCCGTCCCGGAGGAGGGCCAGCGCTTCCTGGGGCAGCTTGAGGAGCCGGAGCTTGTTGGCTACGGCGGACTGGCTCTTTCCGATCCGCCGGGCCGCTTCCTCCTGGGAGAGGTGGTGGACGTCGATAAGGCGGCGCAGGGCCGCCGCTTCCTCCCAAAAGTCCAGGTCCCTGCGCTGGAGGTTCTCCACCAGGGCCAGCAGGGAGGAGGCCTGTCCGTCCGCCTGGATGGACAGGCAGGGGACCTCCTCCAGCCCGGCCAGCCGGGCCGCGCGCAGCCGCCGCTCCCCGGCCACCAGCTCCCACCAGCCGTCCTGGCGGCGCACGGTCAGGGGCTGGAGCACCCCCAGGGAGCGGATGGAGTCGGCCAGCTCCTCCAGGCCGGAGGGGTCAAAGGTTTTTCGGGGCTGGTTGGGGTTGGGGCGGATGGCGTCCACAGGGAGGAAGAGCACCCGCCCGCTGTCGTAGAGTCCTTTTTTGGTCAGTGGCCACATAAAAAGCCCGCCTTTCATTAGTACTTGTTTGAGAAATGCCAATACGCCCAAACAGCGCCTATAGCAATCATCAGAATTGCTGGCAAATGTAGGGCGGGACGACCTCGGCGCGCCGTCCTGCCGCAAACGGCGCGCCCCACGGAACGCCTTTGTCAAAAATTTTGGAGCCCGCTATAGTAATTTGCCTACAGTTTACCATAAAATGGAAAATAAAGGGTCGAACAAAGGGACGGCTTAAAAATTTCCCTGGAAAACCGGGCCGGGGCGGCTGGGCGGGCCGGAGGGCCATGGGAAATTGCCGAAAGGGACAAGAATTGGAACAGAAAATTGTATAAAATTGGGGAGAAAAGGGATTGAAAGAAAAAGAGAATTCCTGTAAAATAAAAATGTATTCCTTTCGACATCTTTCTTGTCAAACGTGGCCCGCACCTCCGGGCCACCGTCATTTTTGAGGAAAGTGGTGTGTCCAATGGAGCTGCTGAAGCGGCGCATTCAACAGGATGGCATTGTGAAGGGGAATGACGTGCTGAAGGTGGACAGTTTTCTGAACCACCAGATGGACGTCGCCCTTTTTGAGGAGATCGGCAGGGAGTTTCAGCGGCGTTTCGCGGACTGCGGCGTGAACAAGATTCTGACCATCGAGGCCTCGGGCATCGGGATCGCTTGTGTCACGGCGCAGTCTTTTCATTGCCCGGTGGTCTTCGCCAAGAAGAGCCAGACCAAAAATATCGCCGGAGAGGTTTACGCCACCAAGGTGGAGTCCTTCACCCACGGGCGGGTGTACGACGTGATGGTGGCAAAGAAGTTCCTGGGCCCGGAGGACACTGTGCTGGTCATCGACGACTTTCTGGCCAACGGCGCGGCCCTGGAGGGGCTGATCGACCTGGTGGAGCAGTCCGGCGCCAGGCTGGCCGGGGCGGGCATCGTCATCGAGAAGGCCTTCCAGCCCGGCGGGGGCCGCATCCGCGCCAAAGGGGTCCGGGTGGAGTCCCTGGCCCGGGTCAGCGCCATGAGCGAGGAGCATGGCGTGGAGTTCGCGGATTAAAAAGCCTTCCTCTCTGAGGGAGGTGGCGCCGCCAAAGGCGGCGGCGGAGGGAGCAGCGAAAACTCCCTCAGCCAGCCGTTCAGGCTGACAGCTCCCTCAAAGAGGGGGCCTTTCGTGGTTAAAACCGGACCGCTCCGGTTTTAATATAGTAAGCACCATGAAACGAACGAGACATTTTGAGGAGGAAAAAAATGAAAAAGATTCTCGCGCTGGCTCTGGCCGCCGCCATGAGCCTGTCCCTGGCCGCCTGCGGCAGCAAAGACCCGGGCAGCACTTCCAACAAAGGCCCCGGCTCCGCCCAGAATCCCGGCAGCAGCTCCGCCGCCCCCGCCGGCGGCAGCGATTTTAAGGTGGGCGCGGTCTATATCACCAGCCAGAACGACACCGCCGGCTACACCTTCCAGCACCACAACGGCATCACCACCGCCATGAAGGCCCTGGGGCTGGACCCCGCCGGCCTAATCATCGTGGACAACGTGCCCGATAACGACGACACCGCCGTGGCCACCGCCATCGACACCGTGGTCAACCAGGGGGCCGACATCGTCTTCGGCATCTCCTTCGGCTATATCAACGCCATGGCCGAGAAGGCGGAGGACTACTCCGACGTGATTTTCTCCCACGGCACCGGCTACATGGCCAACGACACCAACTTCAACAACTACTTCGGCCGCATCTATCAGGCCCGCTACCTGGCCGGCATCGCCGCCGGCATGAAGTCCCTGGAGCTGGGCAATAACGAGCTGGGCTATGTGGCCGCCTACAACCGCCAGTACGCCGAGACTTGCTCCGGCATCAACGCCTTCGCCCTGGGCGCCCAGTCCGCCAACCCCGACGCGGTGGTCCACGTGAACGTCATCGACACCTGGGGCGACGAGGCCCTGGAGCGCCAGGCCGCCCAGGCCCTGATCGACACCTACGGCTGCGGCGTGATCTCCCAGCACTGCGACTCCGCCCAGCCCCAGCTGGTGGCCCAGAACAACAACGCCTTTGGCTGCGGCTATAACTCCGACATGACCGAGCAGGCCCCCAGCGCCCACCTGACCTCCGCCATCTGGCACTGGAACGTCTACTATCAGACCGCCATCGAAGCCGCTATGGCCTGCAACGGCGACGCTTCCAAGTTCGTGGAGAACATGGGCGGCAACGCCTATTACGCCGGCCTGGCCGAGGGCTTTGTGGACGCCTCCCCCCTGAATGAGGCCGTGGCCGCCCCCAACACTAAGGCCGTGATGGACGCCGTGCGGGAGCTCATGGTTTCCGGCGAGTGGGACGTCTTCTCCGGCGTGAAGCTGAGCTATAACATCAGCGAGGACGGCTCCGTGGAGATCGTCAAGACCGACGCCCCCCTGATGTCCGACGGCAAGCAGCTGGTGGACGGCCAGCCGGTGGACATGGACCCCGAGATTGTCCCTGCCGGCGGCCCCTCCGTGGACGACGGGGTTATCAAGGGCAGCATGAATTACAACGTGGCGGGCGTCATCGAGGGCTGAGCCCCTCCCACCGCTTCAAACGCAGACCCGAACCGGGCCGGCCGGAATCTCCGGCCGGCCCGCGTGTGTTAAAAGGGTTAAAAGGACCAGAGAAGCGCAAAAAGCCTCCTTTTCCCCGCAAGGGGGACGCGATATCCGTAAGCGGCAGAGCCGCTAACGGCTATCCAGAGAAAGGAGGTGCCCCAGTTCGCAAACTGGGGCGGAGGATTGTATTTCGCCGCAGGCGAAATGTATGAAATAAACAAGGTTTCGGAGACTTTTGTGGGGCGGGACGACCTCGGCCCGCCAAATCGATACGCTGGAGAGAATGGCGCGCCGGGGTCGTCGCGCC
>JAAWNI010000183.1 GCA_022798855.1 Lawsonibacter sp.
TACTCCATCCGGCCGTGGCCGAAGGGGTGCTCCTCGTCGGCCTCCTGGCTGGCCAGCCGGAAGCCGATGAGGGTGACCACGGAGGAGGCGGCGTCGGAGAGGTTGTTGAAGGCGTCGGCGGTGACGGCGATGGAGGCGGTGATGATGCCCGCCAGCAGCTTGCCCCCGAAGAGCAGCAGGTTCAGGGCGATGCCGATGCCCCCGGAGAGCACTCCGCACCGGCGGCGCACCTCAGGGCTTTGGGGGTCATCGCCCCCCAGGCAAAAACGCAGAAAAAAGTTCACGAATGATACACACCTCAGTTTTAGAACTGGTATTCATTTGAGATTGCGAATACAGGTTCATGTAATCAGAAAATAGGAACCGGAAATTTATTGTACCATGGCGGCGGTATGATGGCAAGATAAAATCTGGAGCGGCTTTCCGGCTGAAAGGGGCCGGGGCCTGGAGGGATGGCCGGAAATGTTCACAAAAAGTTCATCAGGATGTCATGATTTAGCCGTATTCCTCGTTTATTATGGCATTGTAACCAACAGACAATGATGTATCTCCTTTCTCTCTCCTTTACAACACACAGGTGGAAGGCCCCGGTTTTGCCGGGGCCTTTTGCTGCCCCCGGGAGAAAATGGGAGTTTACAAAAAGTTCATGGGCTGGTCACGAAATTGCCGCATTTGTATTCTATGATGCCATTGTAGCCCAGCTACAACATGTATCTCCCATTTCTCCCTCTCCTTTTACAACACACACAGGCAGAACGCCCTGGCTCACCGCCGGGGCGTTTTGCTGCCCTGATTTTTCAAACAAGCCCTGGCCTTTTCCCCCATTCTATGATATCATCCTATCAGAAATCAAGGAGGGCTGAAAAATGCTTCATCTGCTGCTGGCGGTCATATATCTCTCGTTTATCAGCCTGGGCCTGCCCGACGCCCTGCTGGGCTCGGCCTGGCCCTCTATGTACGGCGAATTCAACGTCCCCGTCTCCTGCGCCGGGGTAATCTCCACCATCATTGCGGTGGGGACGGTCATCTCCAGCTTACAGAGCGACCGGCTCACCCGGGCGCTGGGGGCCGGAAAGGTGACGGCCATCAGCGTGGGCGCCACGGCGGCGGCCATCTTTGGATTTTCCGTCAGCCACTCCTTTTGGGCGCTGTGCCTGTGGGCGGTGCCCTACGGCCTGGGGGCCGGAAGCGTGGACGCGGCGCTGAACAACTACGTGGCCCTCCACTACGCCAGCCGCCATATGAGCTGGCTGCACTGTATGTGGGGGGTCGGAGCCTCTGTGGGGCCTTACATCATGGGCTACGCCCTGACCGGCGGGGGCGGCTGGAATATGGGCTACCGCTATATCGCCCTGATGCAGGTGGCGCTGACCCTGGCGCTGCTGCTGAGCCTGCCCCTGTGGAAGGCACCGGCGGCGGGCGGCACTGGGGCGGAGGAGCGGAGCCAGCCCCTGACCCTGGGGCGGATCTTCCGCATCCCCGGCGTGAAAGCGGTGATGGCAGCCTTCTTCTGCTACTGTGCCCTGGAGCAGACCACCGGCCTTTGGGCCAGCAGCTACCTGGTTCTGCAAAAGGGCGTCCCGGCGGAGACGGCGGCCAGCTTCGCCAGCCTGTTTTTCATCGGCATCACCGTGGGCCGGGCCTTGAGCGGCTTTTTGACCATGAAGCTGAACGACGCGCAGATGATCCGGCTGGGAGAAGGAATCATTGGGGTGGGGGCCGCCGCCTTCCTGCTGCCCCTGGGGGAGTACGCCGCCCTGGGAGGGCTCATCCTGATCGGGCTGGGCTGCGCCCCCATCTACCCCTGCATTATCCACGGCACGCCGGAGCACTTCGGCGCGGATAAGTCCCAGGCAATCATCGGCGTCCAGATGGCCAGCGCCTACGCGGGCAACTGCCTGATGCCGCCCCTGTTCGGGCTGATCGCCACCCACATCCATGTGGCCCTCTTCCCCTTCTACCTGCTGGCCATACTGATTGTAATGGCCGTCATGCACGAGGCGCTGGTGGGGGCCACCGGAAGACGGGGCGGCCAAATTACGGTGAAGGACTGAGGATGTTGACGGAGCATTATTCCTACTTCTCCCACCGGGAATGCGAGTACTTCCCCTGCCACCCGGGGGCCGACCCGGAGAACTTCAACTGCCTGTTCTGCTACTGCCCCCTCTATCTGCTGGGGCCCAGGTGCGGCGGGAGCTTCACCCTCCTCCCTGACGGGCGGAAGGACTGCGGCGGCTGCCTGTACCCCCACCGGCGGGAGGGCTATGGGGAAATTGTCCGGCGGTACGGGGAGATTGCCGGGGCCATGCCCAAGGAGTGAGAAGCTGCGGCGATCGTCTCGATTTGCGGAAAAACACGCCGCTGCGGGCGGTGGGTTCTTTCCATTACTCCCCCCGTCACGGCTTTGCCGTGCCCCCCCTCCATGAGGGGGCTTTTGGCGGCCTGCGGCGGGTGCCAGCCCGTCTGCATCCTGCCAGCGGCGGTTTTGTCTTGGGGGATATACAGCCACAAAAAATGCCGGGGCCTGTCGGTCCCGGCGGATTTTTTTATACGCAGTATTTGCCGATGGCGGCTTTGATCATTTCGTGGGCTTCGGAGATGATGGGGTAATCGCTGTCCACCAGCTCCAGCAGCGGGGCACGGACGCTTCCCACGTCGGGGCCGCCCTGGAGCCGGATGATCTCCTTAATGACGGCGTACATGTTGCCCTGGGTGGAGCACATCTTATAGATGATGCGGCAGCACTCGTTCTGCACCTCGCGGCCCTTGTCCAGCTCGCCGGCCTGGAAGCAGCGGAAAATCTCCAGGTACAGCTCGGGCATGGCGGCGTAGGTGCCGCCGATGCCGCCGATGGCTCCGGCGGCCAGGCCGCTGAGCAGCTGCTCGTCGGGGCCGTTGAAGGCCAGCGCGCCCTCGTCGCGCCACATCTGGATGTCCTGGACGGGCATGGAGGAGTTCTTCACCCCGATGACCCGGGGGTTTTTCAGCATCTCCTGGAGCAGGGGGACGGACAGGGCCACCCCGGCCAGCTGGGGGATGTTGTAGATGATGAAATCGGTGTTGGGGGCGGCGTCGGAGATGTCATTCCAGTACTTGGCGATGCCCTTGGGGGGCAGGTGGAAGTAGATGGGCGGGATGGAAGCGATGGCGTCCACGCCCAGGCCCTCGGCGTGGGCGGCCAGCTCCCGGCTGTCGGCGGTGTTGTTGCAGGCCACATGGGCGATGATGGTCAGCTTGCCGCCCACCTCGGCCATGACGGCTTCCAGCGTCTCCTTCCGCTCGGCCACGCTCTGATAGATGCACTCACCGGAGGAGCCGCCCACGTACAGGCCCTTGACGCCCTTGTCCAGCAGGTATTTGGCCAGCGCCCGGACGGCCTGGGCATCCACCCCGCCTTCCTTGTTATAGCAGGCGTAAAAGGCGGGGATGATTCCTTGGTATTTGGAGAAATCTTTCATTTATTTGCACCTCGTTACAAATTTTTATCCCTTGACCGCGCCCATGGCAATGCCTTGGGTAAAGTACTTCTGGAAGGCCAGGAACACTACAATGATGGGGATGGAGGCCAGGGCCGCGCCGGCCATGAGCAGGCCGATGTCGGTGGAAGTCTCCGCCTGGAGGGTGGCGATGCCCAGGGGGATGGTGTACACGCTGTTGGAGTCCAGCATAACCAGCTGCATGAAGTAGTCGTTCCAGCAGTTGATGAAGGTAAAGATGGCCAGGGCGCCGATGCCCGGCTTGATCATGGGCATGACCACGGTATAAAAAGTATTCCACTCGCTGGAGCCGTCAATGCGGGAGGCCTCCAGGATTTCTCCCGGGATGCCCTCAGAGAACTGCTTCATCAGGAACACGCCGAAGGGCCAGCCCACGGTGGGGAAGATGACGGCCCACAAGCTGCCGTACAGCTTCAGGGTGGACATCTCCCGGAGCAGGGGGATGAGGATGACCTGTTTGGGCAGGGCCATGGCGCACACGATGAGTGAGAACAGCAGGGCCCGGCCGTTGAACCGCTTCTTGGCCAGGGCGTAGCCCGCCATGGCGGCGGTGAGGCAGGTGATGACCATGGCAGCCACCGCCATAAACACCGCGTTGATCAGCCACCGGAAGGCGGCGGGGGCTTCGGGCCCCACGGACCAGTAGAGCAGCTGGCCGTTATCCGAGAACCAGTTGCTGAAGGGAATGGCAAGCTGCCACAGGTTGGCGCTGCGCTTGTTGAGCAGATTGTTGAAGTTGTCCGGCACCCACTGGCTGGGCCACCAGACCGGCTTGACAGAGTTGATATCCGCGCCCGGCTTGAAGGCGCCGGTAATGATCCAGTACAGGGGGAAAGTGAACAGGATGGCCAGGATGACCAAAATCACCACCGAGGCGAAACGATAGGCACGGCTGCCGCCGCTTTGAATTTTCATACCGGCACCTCCTTATCTCTCTTCGGCCAGCTTGAACTGGACGGCGGACAAAATTCCAATGAAGATGGCCAGCATGACGCCCATGGCGTTGGCGTAGCCGAAGTGGCCGGCCTGCTCCGTAAGCTTGAAGGCGGTCCAGTAGATGTGGTACATCACCGTGTTGGTCCCCGAGCCGCCCTTGGTCAGCAGCTGGATCAGCGCGAAGCACTGGAAGGAGTTGATGGTGGTGATGACCAGGATGTACAGGGTGGTGGGCATCATCTGGGGCCACTTCACCTT
>JAAWNI010000260.1 GCA_022798855.1 Lawsonibacter sp.
CCACGTGGGGACGGCAGACTCCCAACGAAGGAGTGCCCCCCTTGTTAAAGGGGGGTGCCCCGGAGGGGCGGGGGGATTCCGAAAATTGGAAATGCTCCGATAATACGGAATCCCTCCACCACCGCCTACGGCGGCGGTCCCCCTCCCTTTAACAAGGGAGGCTTTGGGCGCTCCCAAGGGCCTCTCTGTAGGGGCGCACATTGTGCGCCCGTATTTACCAGGCCTATCGTACAACAGCGGGCGGACAATGTCCTCCCCTACAACAATCCAATCAATTAAAGGAGGAAACAACATGCCCAGCAATCAGACACCCAACTACAAGCTCTCTCAATGGTCGAAATCCGACCGCGTCCAGATGGCAGATTTCAACACCGACAACGCCAAAATTGACGGGGCGCTGGGGGCGCTGGCGTCCACGGTGGCCGGGAAGGCGTCCCAGGCGTCGGTCAACACGCTGAGCGCGCAGGTAGCGAAGGCCGGCAACTGCAAAATCTGGGCCGGAACCTACACCGGCACCGGGACATACGGCCTGGACAATCCCACCTCGCTGTCCTTCCCCTGGCCGCCCCTTCTGGTGCTGGTCCTGCCCAGCGCTGGCTCGCCGGTCATGTGGGCGCGGAGGGACGCCCCCTATGCCCGCCCCCTGGGCGGGGAGTACTACCATGGCGGCTCGGTCCGGCTGACATGGCAGGGAAATAACCTCTCCTGGTACAACGAGGACTCCGCCGCGTATCAGCTCAACGGCGAAAAAACGCCCTATTTCGTCATCGCTTTCGGCTCGGCAGGATAAGAGGAGGCCCCCGCGCCTTGCGGCGCGGGGGTCTTTCTTGCTATGCGGTTACACAGATGTGTAATTCACAGCGGAATTTTGGCCGATTCTCTGATTAGGCCACGGTAACAGTGATATTCTTAGTCTGAGCAGCAACAGCGCTACCAGCTTCGTCAGAAACCTGGACGGGGATGGTATAGGTATCCGCATCAGCGCCTGCAGCAACAGTAACAGTCACCGTACCGTCAGCGCCAATAGCAGCGGTCACCTTGGTCACATCCCCAGCACCAGCCGCGGTAACTGTGCCAATACTCATAGTACCTCCATTAGTCGCAGCAGCCTTAATGGAATTGTCGGTACCACCAGTTGTAGCAATGTTGAGGGTAGTGGTTCCAGTCAGCGTCAGAGCAGGGGTACGAGCGGTCATGGTGAAGGCCTGAGTGGCAGTCACGTCGCCAGCGGTGTTAGTGAAGGTGCCAGTGAAGCCGGCGGCGGTATAAGCGACCGGGACAGTGGCGCTCACAGTGACCCCCGTGCCAGTAAGTGCGGTGAAGGTAGCATCCACCGCGGTGACGTCCACACTGGTGCCGTCACTCTTGGCGATGGTAACCACTGCGTCAGTCCAGTCCACAGTCTCGCCAACCTTATACGCCAACTTGGTGGGCTGGGTCTTCACCGTAATCCCGGTCACGGTGATAGGAGCCACATAAAGCTCGTAGTCGAAGGTCACGGTAGCGCCGTTGTCCTTATTCCAAACCACGGGCAGGGTGGTCTGCTTGGCACGGTAGCCAGGCACGGGCCAGACGATGGGTCTGCCAGTGGCGACAGAATCTTTGCGGGCAGTCTCGTCGGGGGAATCCACAAAGGCGATAGAGCCGGTAGCGGGCTTGGCAACCTTCGCCACGTCGAAGTACTGGACAGAGTCGTTACCCGGCAGGCGGATATTGATGATCACGTCCATGTAGGACACAGGACCCTCGACGCTGTTGCGGGTATCCACGTTGGTGTTGGAGTAGAACACAACCCACTCAGCGACGCCCTGGCTATTCAGAGCAGCGGAGATGATGCCATAGAACTCCTTGACATCGTTGCCGGGGATGGGATCGCCCAGGCTGTCGACCGCGCCCTGGACGCTGTCGTACTCACGGACCTTCTCATCGCCGTTCTCGGGCTGGATAACGACGGCTTTGGCTTCACGGGTGAAGTCGATGCCGTAGTCGGCCTGGCCGTTCAGCACCCACAGAGTGCGGCCCTGGAGGTTCAGGTAGCCCATCTGGGTAGCGGTGAAGCTCTTGGTGGTATTGCTCTCCGGGCCGCCGCGGAAGACATTCTCGAGCCGGACATTGCCGTCGGCCGTGCCGTCCTGGTCGACGCTATTGGTGTTGCCATGGTCGGGACCAGTCAGGACCACGTCATAGACGGACTCAGCGTCGTCATTCACAGCGCGGGTGGTAATCTCAGCGAAGGGACTGCCGTAAATCTTGTCGGTACCAACGTCGATGACCTCGGTCACCACGTCGTCAGTGAAGCGCAGCTCCACCATATCATGCCAGTTGTTGCGCAGGGTGTCGATGGTGCTGGCGAACTTGCTCTTGGCGTCCAGGGTGACCTTCTCACCGTTCAGAACGGCCTCGAACTGCCAGTAGTAGTTGCCGTCGCGGTAGCTCTCGTTCTTCACGGGATCCAGAACGTAGGCAAAGTTCTTGGTGCCGCCCACGGCCTCGCCCAGAATCACGGCGCCGATGATGAAGTTGTTCTTGTCATACACGGCGTAGGCGTTCTCGCCCAGGTAGGTCTTGCCGCTGCCGTCAGTGAAGAAGTTGTGGTCAGGATTGGTGGCGGTATCCGCATCGCTGACCCAGTTCTCGGCGGTGTCACCGTCGTTGGGCTTGGAGCCGTCGTTGGCCACATAGTCACCCACGACGCGGTTGGTCAGCTTGGTGACAATGTCCACATCCTGCACGCCGGTGTAGACGCCATTCACGTCGGTGATGGCCTTGGTAATTCTGCCGCTAGTGCCGAAAGAGCCGCTGACGTTGTCCACATCCACAGTGATGAACACGGAAGCGTCCTCACCGTAGGCGCGGTGGCTGCTCAGGTCGTAAGCGGGAGTGGAATTGGCGTTTGCATACTTCATGCTCTCGCCCATAAGCAGGGCATCGCTGTTGCTCACACCGTCCAGGCGCAGCTTGGCGCAGTTCAGCTTCATCTCAGCGCCATCGGCCGGAACAGTGTCGTTATCGGACTTAGCGGCCAGCATCATGGCCTCGCCGTCCTTGTCCACGCAGGGCTTCAGGGTGTAAACGCCGGCGTCAGTCTTGGTGTAGGTGAACCAGCGGTTGAGCAGGAACACGCCGTCGCTGGCGTTGGTGCCCCACTGCTGATAGTAAGCGGCGGCGTTGGTGCCCTCAGCACCGGCGGCCTTGGGTGTGTTCCAGTTGTCGTTCTTATAGACCATGCTCAGGATGTTCTTGTTGGTATCGGACACATTGACAGTGATGGTGTCCATGGTGCCGTCCAGGAAGATGCCGGAAGCCTCGGCGGTCTTGACGGACAGGTTGCTGTTGCGCATGTCGTAGCCAGTGACGAAGACATACTGCTTGGTGCCCTCGCACAGGTCGATGCCGATGAAGTAACCATACTTGTCCAGGTACACATTGTAGGTGTTGTTGGCCAGCAGGTCCTTGTCGTAGGTGTCCAGAGTCTCGGCATCATAGATGGCGCGGTCGCTGTCCTTGTACTTGGTGCCGTCGGTGGTCAGCTCGGTGGGATAGTCAATAGAGGTGTTGTCCTTCTTGCCGTTGGAGAACTGAGTGATGGTGCTCTCGGCCAGGATCTGGGGCTCGTCAATGTCCACGACCTCCAGCTTGGTGGTGTCCTTATCGGACATCCGCACCAGATAGAAGGTATCGGCGGCAACGCCCTCGACCTCGGGCACATCATCCACGTTCACAGTCTTGCTGGTGCCGTTGGCGCTGGTCATGTAGACCTTCATGGTGGCGCTCTCGCGGGTCTCATTGTAGGCAGAGACGCCCTGAGCCAGCCAGGTGTGGATGGAAGCGATGGTGATGACCTCGTTGTCACGGTCCAGATAGACCTCGGTCAGCACGCCGTCGGCGGTAGCGCCCACATTGCTGGTGTTGGAGCGGACCAGCTCGCTGGCGGTGATCTCCTCATCGGCGGCGGCGTAGGTGTACTGGGTATAGTCGCCCTTGCCGGCCACATGGCCGTCCACATAGACCTCCAGGTCGTAGTCACGCAGGGTGATGTTGTTCAGCAGGTCGTGCAGGGTCCGGCCGGTGACGCCGCTGGTGTAGCTGGCCAGCAGCTTGGCCTTGTCCACGTAGGTGCCGATCAGCTCGGTCTTGTAGGTCCAGGTGTAGGAGGGGCGCTCAAAGATGTCAGAGTCGTACCGCTGGACCAGATTGCCGTCGTACAGCTCCTCGCCCAGCTGGATGTAGTACTGGCCGCTGGTGTCGATGTTGGAGGAGTGCTTGTTATCGATCAGGCGGTTGTACTTGGGGTCGGTGCTGGTCCGGGGGGTGTACTCGGACTTGTAGCCCACGTTGCCCACGTTGGGCAGCTCGATGCCCACGTCGCCGGTGAAGCGGACCATGTCGGCCTTCAGGGCGTTCAGGGCCATCTGGGCAACCTCGTTGCGGGTCAGGGCGGCCTGAGCGTTGGAGTCGATGCCGGCGAACATGCCGATCTCGGTGGCCTGCTTCACGGTGGCCAGCACGTAGTCGTTGTCGAAGTCGGCCTGATACTGGAAGTAGCCCAGGGCCTTCAGCATCATCAGGGCGGCCTGGACAGCGTTCACGTTCTGGCCGGCGCCGTACATGCCGCCGCCGATGCCGGAGGTGATGCCGTTGGCGGCGCAGGCGGCCACGTAGGGGGCGGCCCAGGCGGGC
>JAAWNI010000184.1 GCA_022798855.1 Lawsonibacter sp.
GGTGTGCGTCTGCGGCACCACCGGCGAGTCGGCCACCATGTCCATCCGGGAGCACATCGCCGCCGTGGAGTTCTGCGTCAAGCGGGTGGACCACCGGGTGAAGGTCATCGCCGGTGCGGGAAGCAACGACACCTCCGCCGCCGTCTACCTGTCCCAGCACGCCCAGGACTCCGGAGCCGATGCCCTGCTCCACGTCACCCCCTACTACAACAAGGCCAGCCAGACCGGCCTGATCAAGCACTACGAGTACATCGCCGACCGTACCGAGCTGCCCATCATCCTCTACAACGTGCCCAGCCGCACCGGCGTGTCCTTCACTGCCGACACCTATAAGATCCTGTCGGAGAACCCCAAAATCAACGGCGTAAAGGAGGCCAGCGGCAACTTCTCCCTCCTGGCCCACACCCGCTACCTCTGCCCCGACGACTTCTACATCTGGTCGGGCAACGACGACCAGGTGGTGCCTATGATGGCCCTGGGCGCCAAGGGGGTCATCTCGGTGGCCAGCAACATCATCCCCCAGGTCATGGTGGAGATGAGCCACCTGTGCCTGGACAACGACTTTGAAGCCGCTTCCCAGCTCCAAATCAAGTACATGGACCTGATCGACGCCCTGTTCTGCGAGGTCAACCCCATTCCCATCAAGGCCGCTATGAACCTGATGGGCATGGAGGCCGGCCCCCTGCGCCTGCCCCTGTGCGACATCTCCGACAAAAACCTGGCCGTCCTCCGGGCTTCCATGGAGCGGATGGGGCTGCTGTAAAACTCCCTCAGCCACTGCTGCGGGCGGTGGCAGCTTCCTCAGAGAGGGAGCCATCGAAAGGAGAACACTATGCTGAAGATAATCATTTCTGGCTGCAACGGCCACATGGGGCGGGTGGTGGAGTCCCTGTGCGCCAACGACCCCGCTGTGGAGGTATGCGCCGGCTTCGACGTGCTGGGCGCGGCCGACCGGGAGTTTCCTGTCTTCACCTCCCCCGCCCAATTTACCGGCCAGGCCGACGCGGTGGTCGACTTCTCCTCCCCCGCCGCCCTGGACGGCCTGTTGGAGTTCGCCAAGGCCTGGAAGGTCCCCCTGGTGCTGGCCACCACCGGCTACTCCCCGGAGCAGGTGGCCCAGGTGGGGGCCGCCGCCTGCGCTGTGCCCATCTTCCGCTCCGCCAATATGTCCCTGGGCATCAATGTGCTCCTGGAGCTGGTACGGAAGGCCGCCGCCGTCCTGGGCGACAGCTACGACATCGAGATCGTGGAGCGCCACCACCGCCGGAAGGTGGACGCCCCCTCGGGCACCGCCCTGATGATCGCCGACGCGGCGGCGCAGAGCTGCGGCCACGACACGGAGTACATCTACGAGCGCCGCTCCACCCGCCACGCCCGGGACAAGAAGGAGATCGGCATCTCCGCCGTCCGGGGCGGCACCATCGTGGGCGAGCATGAAATTATTTTCGCCGGCCACGACGAGATCATGGAGATTAAGCACACCGCCCTCTCCCGGGAAATTTTCGCCCAGGGGGCGGTGGAGGCCGCCAAGTTTATCGCCGGCGTGGAAAAGCCGGGGCTGTATGACATGAGCTATTTGGTCAAATGAGCGAAACCGCCTTCTGTCAAAGCTGGCAAAGGCGGTTTCTCCTTTGCCAAAGCAGTACAGCGCAGGCATATCAGGCAACACCGCAATGCTACATCCGAGGGGTGAAAGGATGAAAACCATTCAAGAACTGGAGCAGTATCTGGAGGAGAACTGCTACAATTTTGACAGCATCACCATCGGCCGCCACTACGCCTACGAGGGCCTGGTGGTGAAAAACTGCGCGCTGGGGTACTGTCTGTTCTCGTCGGAACGGGGCCATGAGACTCTGCTCAAAGCCTTCCAAACCGAGGAAGAGCTGGTAACCTACACCTTGTCCTACCTGGACAGGGACCCCTGGTACAAGGCCCACATCGTTGCGTTTACCTTTGACCAAAAGCAGATCAAAAAGGCTGAATTTAAGCTAAAATTGATGGGAATTCGATACAAACGCAACGATATCCCATACCGCGCAGGACAGACCGCCTACCGAATTTTTGTGTACGGACGGGACATCCTGCGTCTGGACCAGTTCAAGCGGCAGTACATGCAGCGCTAATGGGAGCCGGACATGATAAAAACAATCAGTGAACTGTATCAGGGCAATATTTTGCTCCACCCACCATATCTGGGAGAAAACACCGAGGGAATCCCAGAAGAACTCCTGTCTATTCTGCGTGCCAGCAATGGAATCAGCGAGACGATGATCCATCCCCAGTCCGGCGAAAAAATGGCAGTCGAATGGATCGTTTCCCCTTATGAAATAATAGTGAGCGATACCGCTTTTTATCGGGCGGAATATCAGGTGGAGGGCACGGTGTTTTCCAGCGATGGGGCCGGAAGTTTCTATTTGCTCAAACCAAACGGGACGGTCACGCAGCTGGACGGAATAGACGGCATGGAAACCGAAAAGGCCCGTTCCCTTGAGGAATTTTTTCAACAGGCTGGGGCTTGTTTGAAAAATCTGTATTGTATCAGCGGCACGATGGGCGTAGGAAAAACAGCCGTCTGCCAACAGCTGAAAAAGGAGCTGCCCAACAGCGTATTTCTGGACGGCGACTGGTGCTGGGATTCCAGCCCATTTCAGGTGACGGAAGAGACAAAGGCCATGGTGCTGGACAATATTACCCATATTCTCAATAATTTTATCCGCTGTTCGGTCTATGACAATGTCATTTTCTGTTGGGTCATGCATGAACAGGCCATTCTTGACGCGGTCCTCAACCGTCTGGAGACGGACGGCTGTCGGGTCAGGTCCATTTCTTTGATGGCCAGTGAAGACGCCCTCAGAGCGCGGCTGACCCGTGATGTTTCCAACGGCCTTCGCACGCCCGACGTAGTAGACAGAAGCCTTGCCAGGCTTCCCATGTACCAGGCGTTGGACAGCGTTAAAATCGACACGACCGGAAAATCAATTCAGGCAGTCTGCGCCGAAATACTGGCGTTATAAACTCTACGGAGCGTCGATTGCTTTTTCCTCAAAGACCTGTTACTCTGTTTTCAGGAGGTGGGACATATGGACCAGATCAAAACCGGCGGGCTCATCCGGGCCCTGCGCACCCAAAAAGGACTGACCCAGAAGGCGCTGGCCGAGGTTGTGGGCGTGGGCGACAAGGCGGTGAGCAAATGGGAGCGGGGCCAGGGGTGCCCCGACGTGTCCCTCCTCCCAGAACTATCAAGGGTTTTGGGCGTTGGACTGGAGGCCCTGCTCTCCGGCCAGTTGGACGCCAACGACCAGGAAAGAGGAAATATGAAAAAACTGAACTTCTACGTCTGCCCAGACTGCGGCAACCTCATTACCGCCGCGGTCGAGTCGGGCGTGTCCTGCTGCGGCAGGACGCTGCTCCCCTTGGAGCCCCAAAAACCGGAGGAGCCGCTGTCGGTGGAGAAAATCGACGACAGCTGGTTTGTCTCCTCCCCCCACCCCATGGACAAGGACCACTACGTCTCCTTTGTGGCCCTGCTCACCGGAGACACCCTGTTCCTCCGCCGGCTCTACCCCGAGTGGGACCTGCAAACCCGCATCCCCGCCTTCGGCCACGGCGTCCTGCTGTGGCACTGCACCCGGCACGGGCTGTTCCGGCAGATCATCTGAAAGAAGTGTTGCGCCATGTCCGACCAATTTATCCGCACCCGCCTGCTGGTGGGGGACGAGCCCCTGGAACGGCTGAAAAACGCCAAGGCCGCCGTCTTTGGTGTGGGGGGCGTAGGGGGCTACGCCGTTGAGGCGCTGGCACGGTCAGGTGTAGGTACTTTACACCTATACGACGACGACACGGTGTCCGAGAGCAACCTGAACCGGCAGATCGCCGCCCTCCACTCCACCCTGGGCCAGCCCAAGGCGGAGGTGATGGCCCAGCGGGTTCGGGACATCAACCCCGCCTGCCAGGTGAAGGCCATCCGCCTATTTTACCTCCCGCAAAACGCGGACCAGGTGGATCTGGCCCAGTACGACTATGTGATAGACTGCATTGACACGGTGGCCGCTAAGCTGGAGCTGGTGACAAGGTGTACTGCTTTACAGATAAAAATCATCTCCGCCATGGGCACCGGCAACAAATTTGACCCCTCCGCCCTGGCGGCCACCGACATCTCCAAGACCCAGGGCTGTCCCCTGGCCCGCACCATGCGCAAGGAACTGCGGAAACGTGGAATCACCCACCTCCAGGTGGTCTACTCCACCGAGCTGCCCACCTCCCCTTTGCGCTCTGCGGACTATGAGCCGCCGTCATCCACCGACACCCGCCCCGGCTCCTCCGCCCGGAGGGACACACCTGGCTCCACCCCCTTTGTCCCCGCCGCCGCCGGCTTGCTGCTGGCCGCTACAGTTGTTCGGGAATTGGGCGGCTTTTAGATAGTCTCCAGTTTTCCTCCACTCAAGCGCCTCATGATGACAGACAAAACAGTGCCGGCCAACTCGACCGGCACTGTTCGTATTTTTTGGGAGAATTCAGGTATACTATAGTCGACACACTTGAAAATCGGTAAAGTTCGGTGGCCAAAATGCCACAGGGCGGTGTTGTCGTCTTTGGCGGGCGTCAGCCCGCCTGCATCCTCCG
>JAAWNI010000185.1 GCA_022798855.1 Lawsonibacter sp.
GATCCAAAATTGCTGACAAAGGCGCTCCGTAGGGCGCGACGACCCGGCGCGCCGTTTGCGGCAGGACGGCGGGCCGAGGTCGTCCCACCCTACATTTGCCAGCAATTCTGATGATTGCTATAAGCTTCAGAAACATCAGAAACATCAGAGAGGAGGACGGCAGCACTTATGATTTTCTGTATCCCCGCGTACGCGGCAACCACCGCCTCATCGACTTCGGATTCTCCAATGATCAAGACCCTTCCATCCCGATGGACCGCATAGGTGCGGTCCGCGTAGGAAAAAATATTGTCAATTCCTTCGAGCGAATTTTCAATTTCCCCCACAAATACCGACTCCTGATTCAATTCAAAAATCGACACAGTCCCCGCCTCCTTCAAAATGGAGACGCGTTTATCCCCTGGGCAGACTTTCTTGACATGCTCCTGGGCCGTCAATATGCCGCTGTCCTTCAATCTCCCGGAGCACAGCAGCGTTCCCGAATAGGTCAGGCCAACCGCGTTATGAAGAAAAAATACAACAGATTTGATGCCATACCAGGAATTTATATCATCGCATTGGCCTTCACCATTGTATCCAGACTCCACTGTCCGGCCGTTTTGTTTCAAGCCGACAAAGAAGCCATAATCAAGGCCCGACATCGCATATACGGCTAATAAATTCGTCCAGGGCTTCCAATCATCCCAATAGTACCCCTGGACATAGGGCCCCGCTCCCTGAAAGCCACCGAGCTCCTTGGCCATCGCCACAGCCGCTGGCTCGTATTCCCCGGCTGTGAACAATGTCCCGTCCCCCCGCACAGCCAAATATATACCATTTCCATACTCGACCAAATGCCCCATCATATTGTCTATGCCGCATAGATCCCGCCCATATCCGCCATCGTCGCCCGCATAAAAGCTGTTCTGATACACAAAATCCCACCCTTCTTCAGTTCCTTTGACGCATCCTACAAGAAATATCAGGAATTTCGTTTCTAAACTGTGTGGATTATAGCACTGAACGGGCGGATGCACAAGTTCTTTTTGATTGGAAGCATGTCAATACGCCCAAGTGGACGGCGATCAAGTGCCAGGACCTTATGGATATGGCCCTCCATGCCCAAGTGTGCCGGTTATATAGCAAAATCTCCAACGGGGGAGCGAAAGCGACGGGAAGCGACAGGGGGCTTGTCCTATAATGGGCTGGAAAATAATGGGATGCAGTCCCAGAGGAAGGAGCGGGTTCCTATGCCAGTGATCTGCAAGGAGGAAAAGCGCCGGCTCATGGCCCTGGTGACCGGGGAGCTGGACCACCACGGCGCCCGGGCGGTGATGGAGGAGCTGGACCGCCGCATTGACGAGACGCAGCCGCAGGAATTGACCGTAGACCTGGGGGGGCTGACCTTTACTGACAGCTCCGGCATCGCGGTGCTCCTCCGGGCCCACCGGAGGATGGGCCAGGTCCAGGGCGCCATGCGGGTGGTGCGCACCCCGGACCAGGCGGGCAAGGTCTTCCAGGCCGCCGGCCTGGAGCGGATCATCCGGTTTGAGTGAGGCAGCCACGGCTTCAATCCGCCCCCCTCCAGGGGGGGCGCAGAAGGAGGATACATATGAGAATTGAAAATCAAGTTACGTTAGAATTCCCCAGCCGGTCGGCCAACGAGGGCTTCGCCCGGACGGCGGCGGCCTGCTTCGCCGCCCAGCTGGACCCCACCCTGGAGGAGGTCAACGACATCAAGACGGCGGTCAGCGAGGCGGTCACCAACGCCATCGTCCACGCTTACCCGGACACCTTGGGCAAAATCGTCCTCAAGCTGCGGATCAGGGAGGACCACAGCCTGGAGATCATCGTCAAGGACTGGGGGGTGGGCATCGCCGACGTAGAGCAGGCCCGGACCCCCCTGTTCACCACCGGAAATGAGGAGCGCTCCGGCATGGGCTTTACCATTATGGAGAGCTTCATGGATGCCTTGAAGGTCCGCTCCGCCCCCGGCAAGGGGGTCACTGTCACCATGGCCCGAAGGATCGCCCGCCGGGCCGGACGGTGAACGGCCCGCTGTCCGGGTCCGCCCTGCTCCAGGCCGCCCGGGAGGGGGACAGCCAGGCCTGCGAGCAGGTCCTGCTGGAGAACAACGGCCTGATCTGGAGCGTGGTCCGGCGGTACTACGGCCGGGGCGTGGAGCCAGACGACCTGTATCAGCTGGGCTGCCTGGGCTTTCTCAAGGCGGTCCAGGGCTTCGACCCGGAGTTCGGCACCCAGTTCTCCACCTACGCAGTCCCGAAAATCGCCGGGGAGATACGCCGGTTTCTCCGGGACGACGGGCCGGTAAAGGTCAGCCGGGGTCTGAAGGAGCGGGGTGTGGGCATCCGCGCGGCCCGCGCCCGCCTGTCGGCCGCGCTGGGGCGGGAGCCCTCCCTCAGCGAGCTGGCGGAGGAGACGGGCCTGGCCCCCGAGGATATCGCCGCCGCCGAGACGGCCATCGACCCAGTTGTCTCCCTCCAGGCGGAGACGGGGACCGACGGCCTGACCCTGGAGGGCCTGATTACCGCCGGGAACGAGGAGGAGGGCCTGGTGGAGCGCATCACGCTGCGCGCCGCCCTCTCCCAGCTGCCGGAGCGGGAGCAGCAGGTGCTCCTCCTGCGGTACTACAAGGGGCTGACCCAGATGAACACCGCCCGGGTGCTGGGGGTGTCCCAGGTCCAAGTCTCCCGGCTGGAGCGGCGGGCTCTGGACCGGCTGCGGCGGGAGCTTCTCTGACAGCCGCCCTTGGCGTTTTGACATTTTTCAAACAAGCCCTAATATCCAGAACACAAAAAATGGACCGCCCCCCTCTGGCGGAAGGGGGGGCGGTCTGTCCGCATGCCGGGGAGAGAGCGTCAGCCCAGGAGAGAGATGGGCTGAGGCAACCGGCCGGCGGCGCATCGGGCTGCGAAACAGCAAATATCAGTTCGCAGCTTTATTATAGCGGTTTTGGAATAAATTGGGCGCCAACGATGGGCGGGAAACAGTAAAAAAGTTGTTAAAGCGTCTTGGGGCATAGCTCCAAGACGCTTTTTCAAACAGCGCCTAATCGTCCAGCATCCGGTATCCAATGCCCAGCTCGGTGTGGATGTACTTGGGGTCGGAGGGGTTCTCTTTCAGCTTCCGGCGGATGTTGGCCATATTCACCCGGAGTATCTGATTGCTTCCACTGCCGCTGTAAGGGCCCCAGATGTGCTCCAAAATGAAGTCATATGTCAGCACCTTGCCGGCGTGGATGGCCAGCAGTTCAATAATCTTAAACTCATTCTGGGTGAAATGCACCTCCTGCTCCCCCAGCAGGATCTGGTGCTTGGACAGGTCGATGGTCAGGTCCTTGATCTGGTACACATCCCGTTGGATTCCCTGGCTCAGCTTCAGCCGCTCGGCCCGGCGCAGGGTGGAGCGGATACGGGCCAGCAGCTCGGACACCCCAAAGGGCTTTACCACGTAGTCGTCCGCCCCCATGTCCAGGGCCCGCACCTTCTCCGACTCCCGGTCCCGGGCGGAGATGATGATGATGGGCACCTCCCGGGGCAGGTCCCGGAGCTGGGCCAGTATCTCCAGGCCGTCCATATCGGGCAGCCCCAGGTCCAGCAGCACCAGGTCGGGCCCGTGGGAGAAAAACAGGGATATCCCCTCCTTCCCGGTGAAGGCGGGGATGGCGCGGTAGTCGCTGGCCGCCAGCGCCCGGCTGATAAAGTTGCTGATGGCACGGTCGTCCTCAATGATCAGGATGGTCTGTTTCTCGCTCATGATTCTCCTCCGTCTCAAGCGGCAGGGTGGGCGCTGCCCCGCCCCGGTTCGCGGTATGATGTCGCTGGGGCGGCCGCCCCCTACGCCATGGGCAGGCCGAACCGGAACACCGCCCCGCCCTCCGGCCGGTTGCCCGCGGTGAAAAAGCCGCCGTGGGCCTTGATGATGCTCTGGCAGACCGACAGGCCGATCCCCATTCCCCGGGTGGCGTCGCCGGACAGGGGCATGGCCCGGCCCGCCTGGATGGCTTGCAGGACCTCCTCCGACAGCCCGCGCCCCCGGTCCCGCACCTCCACCACCGCCCAATCGTCCTGGCGGCAGAGGTGGAGGGTGATGTGCTCCCGGTCCCCGGAGTGGTAGATGGCGTTTTCCAGCAGATTGACGATGACCTGTCTGATCAGCAGGGGGTCCATGGGGAGATAGAGGATGTCCTCGGAGAGGTCCAGCTCCACGTGGCAGTCGGGAAAGCGCCGCCGGGTGGTGAGCAGGGCGTCCCCCGCTACCTCCTCCAGCATCTCCTCCCGCATTTTCAGGGGCATGGTCCCGTCCCGCACCCGGGTGACGGACAGGATGTTTTCCACCATGGCAATCAGGCCGTCGGCGTCGTGCTTGATGTCGGCCAGCATGGCCAGGTTTTTCTCAGACACCTCCGGGCTGGACAGCAGCACCGAAACCGCGCCGGAGATGGAGGTCAGCGGGGTGCGCAGGTCGTGGGACACCGCCCGGAGGATGCTCTCCCGGATGGAGATGCGTTCGGATTGGAGCTGGATGGCCGTCTTTTCCGGAAAGCCTGCCTCCAGCAG
>JAAWNI010000186.1 GCA_022798855.1 Lawsonibacter sp.
GAGCCAGTCCACAAAGGGCGGGCAGACGGCCAGCGGAACCAGGAGGAAGCCCAGCAGGCCCCAGCCAATGCCGGCAAGCAGCTCCCGGACGACCCGCCAGCTATAGGATTCCACTTCAGCTTGTTGTTTTTCCATGGTTCCTCACCCCCCGGCGGGCGTGATATCCACCACCATGTGGAAATTTGTGGTGTAGCTCACCTGGTAGCGCTGGGCGTGCTCCAGGTTCCAGAGGATGGTCTGGCCCTCCACCAGCGGCCGGTCCGGAGAAAAGTTCAAAGCGTTGGGGACGCGGACCACCACCCACTCATAGCCTGTGTCCTCCCCCAGGATGAGCCGGCGGGTAACCAGCCGGGGCTGGCCTGAGCCGTAGGGGCCCGGCAGGCCGCCGGGGCGGCTCTGGGGGCTGACCCACACCTCCGCCGTCTCCAGGGCGCCGGCTTCTATCTGGGCCAGGTCGGCCCTGGCCTGGAAGGGGAGGATGGAGACGCGCTCACACATCAGCATCCCGCCGCTGCCCAGGACGATCAGAAAACACAGAGCCGCACAGACGAAATAGCTCAGAGCGGCCGAATGGTATCTGCTCCCGTACGCCATGACCTGGCCGCGGCTGTATTCTACTTCCTTCAGGTTCGCCCTGTCCCAGCTGTCGATCTCCGCCAGCCGGGGCATGACCTCGTCTCTCCAGACCCTCCTGCCCCTCACCAGATTTTGGATGGCCCGAGTCAGATAAACGGCGAGCAAAACGGCGCTTGCCCCAAAGCTTCCGGCGCTGCAAATCAGCAGAAGCCAGTACCAGCGCAGATAGCCGGTGAGCAGGCCGCAGGCCGGGGAGGTTTCTCCGGCGGCGGACTGCCAGAGCCAGCCAGTGAACTGGGGGGAGAGAAGGGCGATCATCAGAAACAGGGCTCCAAACACAAACAAAAACGTCGCCAGCATATGCCGGCCGGCCTTTTGTATGCCGGGGGTGTGGTTTACCTGTCGGATGTATTCCCGCTCCTCTTTGGAGAGGTGGAAACAGCCCATAACACCCCCTCCTCATTCAGCGCTCCACCGGCGCGATCTCCACCGCCAGCTGAAAATTGGTGGTATAGCTGACCTCATACCACTGGACGCCGTCCCAGCTCTGATCGTAGGCTCTGCCGGTGACCACAAAGCCCTCCGGGTCCAGGGTGGATTCCAGCGCCTCCGGAAAGCGGAGGGTGATCCCGCCCCGGCCGTCGTCGGGGCTGAAAATGCTCCTGCGGGCCACCTGCCAGCCCTCCGGCTGGTCGGTAAAGAGGAGGTCCGGGTGGGACTGTCCACTGATGAAAACGGTCATCCGCTGGGTCCCGCCCGCCTCGATCTGCTGAATGTCCGCCTGGGCGAGGCCGCATAGGGCGAGGGGCCCGTCTGCGCTCAGCATCCCCGGCATCATAGCCGCGAACAGGGGCAGGAAGAGGGGCGTGAGCAGGAAAGGGGCCAGCCGCGCCTCCTTCCGGGTCTTTGGGTCCAGCTTTCGGGACATGAACCAGGCGGCCAGGGCGATAAGCGCCGCAAAGATCAGCGGCGACAGCAGGCCCAGAACAGCCTGGAACAGGTATCCGGCCCAATAGGCCCGAAGGATAGCCAGGGCGTGGGAGCCCTGGGCCGGGCAGGTCAAAAGGAGAACGGGAGGCAGGGCGGTGGCGGCAAGCCACAATCCCCCAAAGCCGCCAAAGGCGAGGAGCGGGGGAAGGAGGGTCAAAGACAGGGTGTCGGGCGGGAGGGGCGGTGTTTTGTTGGGATTGATGTATGGAACAATCGGCACAGAAAACCCCTCCTCAATACTCCTCCCTCCGGCGCTCCATGTCGGTGAAGGTGGTAAACTCGGGGGTCCACTGCAATTCCACCGTACCCGTCTCGCCGTGGCGGTTCTTGGCGATGATGCACTCGGCCAGATTGGGATTTTCCGCGTCCTTGTTGTAATAGCCCTCCCGGTAGAGGAAGAGGACGATGTCGGCATCCTGCTCGATGGCCCCCGACTCACGCAGGTCGGACAGCATGGGCCGCTTATCCTGCCGGGACTCGTTGGCCCGGGACAGCTGGCTCAGGCACAGCACCGGAACGTTCAGCTCCTTGGCCATGATTTTCAGCGACCGGGAGATGTCGGAGACGATCTGCTGCCGGTTCTCCCCCCGGCTGCCGGACCTGCCCCCGGCGGACTGCATCAGCTGGAGGTAGTCGATGACGATCAGGCCCAGGTCCTCCACCCGGCGGCACTTGGCCAGGATGTCGGCCACGGTGACCCCGGAGTTGTCGTCGATGAGGATGGTGGAGCGGTTGAGGGAGTCGGCGGCGGCGGCCACGCTCTCCCAGTCGTCGTCGGTGAGCTTGCCGGTGACCAGCTTTTTGTTGTCCACAAAGCACTCGCTGGAGATCAGGCGCAGGGCCAGCTGCTCCCGGCTCATCTCCAGGGAGAAGAAGGCCACCTTTTTCCCCGAGCGCTTGCCCGTGTCCAGGAGGATGTTCAGGGCCATGGAGGTCTTGCCCATGCCGGGGCGGGCGGCTAGGAGGATCAGGTCGGAGTTGTTCAGGCCGGAGATGGCCCGGTCCAGGTCCCGCAGGCCGGTGGACAGGCCGGGGATGGCGCTGTCGCTGGCGGCCAGCTCCTCCAGGCGGCTGTAAACGTCGATGATGACCTGGGAGATGGGGACCAGCCCCTGGAAGGACCGGCCCTGGCGGATGGCGTAGACCCGCTGCTCCGCCGCTTCCAGGATGTCCTGGCCGGTGCCGGAGCCCTCCTGGACCATGGCGAGAAGGCCGCTGGCCGCTTCCGCCACCTGGCGCAGAAGGGTCTTGTCCTTCAATATGTCGATGTAATCCCCCACGTTGGCGGCGGTGGGGGTGGTGTCCATCAGCTGGAGGATGTAGCCCCGGGACTGGTTCTCGTCATAATAGCCGTTTTTCCGCATGTTCTCCAACACCGTCACCGGGTCAATGGTGAGGGAGTAGTTGAACATGGCGTAAATCGTCTCGTATATTTCCTTGTTCTGACGGATGTAAAAATCGTCGGCGCGCAGCTTGTCGATGACCTCTGAGACGCACCGGGGGTCGATGAGGATGGAGCCCAGCACCGCCTGCTCCGCTTCCACGCTGTGGGGCAGCTGCCTGAGCAGTAATTCGTCTGTTTCCGTGGGCAATGAGGCCGCCTCCTGTCAACTTCGTAGGGACACGACTTGTCGTGTCCGCCGGTAAAATATATTCTCACAACGGCCGCAACAAACCGGTCCGCCGGTAAAACGCGTCCCCGCAACGGCCACGACAAGTCGTGGCCCTACACATCGCGCGGGGACAGCGGGCGGTTGTGGGAGCGGGGGCGGTTACCCCTCCACCACCAGCACGTTCACCATGCCGCTGACCTCGTAGCCCAGCTTGGCCTTGATCTGATAGCTTCCGCAGGACTTGATGGGCTCGTCCAGCACCAGCTTGGTCTTGGGGATGGTGATGGCGTGCTGGGCGGCCAGGGCGTCGGCGATCTCCTTGCCGGTGACGGCGCCGAAGAGCCGCCCGCCCTCCCCCGCCTTGGCGGCTACCTTGACCATCAGGCCCTCCAGCTGCTTGGCGGTGGCTTCGGCGGCGGCCTTCTCGGCGGCTTCCTGGGCCTTCTTGGCCTTCTCCTGCTGCTTCATGGTGTTCAGGTTCTCTGCGGTGGCGACCACCGCCAGCTTCCGGGGCAGAAGGAAGTTCCGGGCGTAGCCGTCAGAGACTTCCACCAGCTGGCCCTTCTTGCCCTGGCCCCGCACGTCCTGCTGTAAGATAACTTTCATGTAAATCAAATCCTTTCTGGTTGTTGTTTTATTTGGCAGGGGCGGACCATGTCCGCCCGATTCAAAAAGAAAACGGATGGCGGGCGCGCAATGCGCGCCCCTACAGGCGGTCCGGCGCGGCGGTCCGCTCCATTTCCACATCGGCCCTGAAAGCCGCCAAATTGGGGCTGTCGTGCCAGCCGGACCGGCAGTCAATGCGGTACAGCTCCTCCAGGCCGTGGGTGCTGAGCAGAAAATCCCAGCCCTCCTTGGAGATTACGGCGTACAAGATCTGGCAGTAGTCAAACAGCTCCTCTACCAGCGCCGGGTCCCGAAGGTCTTCCTCCCGATAGCCCCGGCCCTCCGGCTCCGGAAACTGATACCACCCCAGCACGCCGCTCCTCGGCACGCTACTCCTCCTCCAGATACTGGTCGATGGCCCGGGCCAGGGCGGCGGCCACCTCATCCACGGTCTGGCCGGTGACCTGGCCGCCGGCGGCGGCGGCGTTGCCGCCCCCACCCAGCTTCTCCAGGATGATCTGGACGTTGGTGTCACCCATGGACCGGCCGGAGATGTTCACCCGCTCCCCGTCGGGGGAGATGACGAAGGAGGCGTCGATGCCGATGATGTTGAGCAGCTCATCGGCGGCCTGGGCGGCGGTGACACGGCCCACCGGGCGGTCGGCCACCGCCACGGCGATGCCGTCCCGGTAGAGCTTGGCGTTCTGGATGATGGAGTACTTGGCGATGGTGCCCGCCAGGTCGTTCTGGAAGAGCTTTTTCACCTCG
>JAAWNI010000187.1 GCA_022798855.1 Lawsonibacter sp.
CAGGGTGGCCATGTCGTTGTAGTGCAGCTCGGTGCCCAGCCCCAGGCCCTGGAGGATGCGGCTGGCGTCGCTCTCCGCCTCCCAGCCCCCCAGCTCGGCGAACTCCTCCTCCAGCTGGCAGGCCAGCATCCCGTCCTCGTCGGTCATCTCCTCCTTGGCGTAGAGGGCCTCCTTCTCCTTGCCGATGTCATACAGCCGCTGGTTGCCCATGATGACGGTGTCCATTACGTTGTAGGCGTCGTAGGCGTTCTGGTTCTGCTTCAATACGGACATGCGGACGTTGGGCAGAATGGACACCTGGCCGGAGGTGGAGTCCAGCTCGCCGGAGAGTATTTTCAGGAAGGTGGACTTTCCGGCGCCGTTGGCGCCGATGATGCCGTAGCAGTTGCCCCGGAGAAATTGCAGGTCCACGTGGGAGAACAGCGGGGTGCCGCTGTAGTTCAGGCTCAGGTCGGTGACGGTAATCATAGCTTGCTGCTCCTTTTCAAATGGTAATCGTGAACCATCATACCACATGGGGAGAAAAAAAGACAGCGCTTTTTTGCAAAAGGCTGTCCATTTTCTGCCTTTTCTTTTGGAGAAAGTGCCAGGGGCTCAGTCCAGCTCATTGTGCCGGTTGATTTTCACGTCCAGCTCCTTGAAAAACAGCATGACCAGAGAATCGATCCGCTCAAAGCACTCCGGGTCGCTGAATTTGTCGTTTTCCAAAATACAGCGGATGGCTTCCAGCGTCCGGACCGCACGGCTCTCCATTACATTCTGGATAATCTCCTGCTTTTTTCCGCGTTTATCGTGTCCAGCGCTATATATTTTGCTGTGATATGATAAAGCGCTGATGGAACATTATAGCCTCTCTCTTCTGACATATTCATACTCCATTCAAAAGTGAATTAAAAAACATTTAGATTATACTATATATTTTACTCGTTTGCAAGGTTAAACTATAGCTATATCACACTTCTAAGAAAAAGAATCCCCCAGTCAGCGGCTTACGCCGCTGCCAGCCCCCTTTGACAAGGGGGCCTTTGGAGCAGGACCGGGGCCTTCATCCACCCAAGCCCCCCTTGCTAAAGGGGGCCGACTCCCCCTGTCAGGGGGAGATGTCCCGAAGGGACAGAGGGGGTAGGGCAGGGCCGCCAGGCGCAGCCTGGTGGCGGGGGGATTCCGTTCACAGGAAATCTGTAGGGCGCGACGACCCCGGCGCGCCGTTCTCCAGCGGCGGGGGATTTCGACAAACGAAGCGGCTCAAAGCAGAGGTGGCTGTTCGATGCGGGATGAAATGCTGACGATAAAAGTTCGGGGAGATGATGGTTTTCGCAATATTACTGTCAGAATCAGCAACCGAACGCTCCAAGAAATTGAAAAGATTGTAAAGCAAACAGGCCGGAGCCGGAACGAGCTTATCGGCCTGATGCTTGATTATGCACTTCCGCGAATAAAAATAGAATCTGATGAAACATAGGAGAAAGAATGTTTATTCGCCTTTTTAGTAGTAAAAACATTCAATAAAATACTATTTTTCTATTGCCAATACTTGGTTGTTATGATATAATGATGTTGGTCGAAAGACCGCCTGTGCATATCCATCCTGGCAATGAGGGCCAAGCCTCCTCTTGGCCCTCATCATTTTAATTGTCAAGGCCCAAGGAAGGCCGTGAACCGCCCCGGTAAAAACGGACAATAAGAACCCCCTATGCAGGCAAACAAGGCCGCATAGGGGGTTTTATTATGAGGAAGCGAGTCAAATCATGTTTCAATTATTTTCGCCGTGTGTTTCAGCTTTTGGCCGCCTGTGTTTCTCCGGTTCAGCTTGGCCACCAGGGCGGAGATTTCCCCCTGGGCCTGCTCCACCTCCGCCTGAAAGGCCCGGGCGGACAGCCGCAAAGCCCCATGGCCCAGGATGATCAGCTGCTCCAGGCCGTCGGAGGTGGCCACCCGGACCCGGTGGTTCCTGCCCAGGTCATAGGTAGCTTTCTCAATATAGGCGTCGGCCGTCTCGGCCTCTTTGGTGTAGACCACATAGATGTTGTTTTTCTTCTCCACTGAGCCGGGGTTCCCCTTCACCTTATAGGCGTCGAAGACCAGGATCACCACGCATTTGCGGAAGCCCTGGTAGTTGGACAGGATGTCCTCCAGCGCCCCCCGGGCGGCGGAGACGTCTTGGCGGGCCAGCTCTTTCAGCTCGTCCCAGGCGAAAATAATGTTGTAGCCGTCCACAAGGAGGTACTCCGGGCCGGTATTCTGCTCCCGGATGGTGTATTTCCCCTCGTCCAGGCTGGTGCGGGCGGGCTTCTTCTGGGGCTGGAAGGCGGCGTCCCGGCCCACCTTGCCATAGGTCCGCTCAAAGACGGCCAGCAGTTCCTTGTCCTGCTCCAGGCTGCCCCCCCGGCAGCGCCGCCCCCCGCCCGAGGGGGCGGCCGGTTCCGGCGGAGGGGGCTCCTTCCCCAGCCGCAGGCCGCTGTCCACGTGCATGTGGTCCTTTACCTCGTGCCACTTCACGTTCACCCCCGCCCCGTGGGAGCAGAAGACGGAGTCGGGGGTGTTGTCCACATCCCGCTCCGGGTCGTAGGCAAACCGGGCGGCGGCTTCCTCCTGGTTGGCGCAGGGCTCGTACCCCCGGAGGGCGCAGGACAGCCGCCCACGGCCCCGGGTGTAGGCGGCAACCTCCCGCCAGTAGTTCCGCAGGCCGGCCACCGGGGCATGCCCGGTGAGAAGGGACAACCCCCCCTCCCGCTCCGGGCCCTCCACCACCCCGCCCATGGTCTGGAGGTCGTTCATGGCCCGGCCCACGCAGTCGTGGGGGAGCTCCAAGGTAAAATCGTAGTGGGGCTCCAGCAGAAGGCTGTCCGCCTGCATCAGCCCCTGGCGCACCGCCCGGTAGGTGGCCTGGCGGAAACCACCCCCCTCGGTGTGCTTCACGTGGGCCCGGCCGGCCACCAGGGTGATTTTCATGTCGGTGATGGGCGACCCGGTGAGCACCCCCCGGTGGCGCTTTTCCAATAGGTGGGTGAGGATGAGCCGCTGCCAGTTCAGCTCCAGCTGGCCGGTGGGGCAGGCGGTGGCAACGCGCAGGCCGCTGCCCCGGGGGCCGGGCTCCAGCAGGAGGTGGACCTCGGCGTAGTGGCGCAGGGGCTCGAAGTGGCCCACACCCTCCACCGGGCCGGTGATCGTCTCCCGATAGACGATGCCCCCCGCCCCGAAGGACGCTTCCATCCCGAACCGCTCCCGGATGAGCCGGGTGAGCACCTCCAGCTGGACCTCCCCCATAAGCTGGAGGTGTATCTCCCCCAGGGCCTCGTTCCAAACCACCCGGAGCTGGGGGTCCTCCTCCTCCAGCTGGCGCAGGTCCCGCAGCGCGGCGTGGACGTCGCAGGCGGGGGGGAGGATGACCTGGTAGTTCAGCACCGGCTCCAGCTCGGGCGGGCCGGCGGGGGGCTCCGCCCCAAAGACGTCCCCCGGCCGGGTTTTTGCCAGGCCGGTGAGGGCGCACACCGCCCCCGCCGGGGCTTCGTCCAGGGTCTGGTACTTGGCCCCGGAGTAGACCCGGATCTGGTTGACCTTCTCCCCCCCCAGCAGGGCGCGGACCTTGACAGACCCGCCGGTGATCTTCACGTAGGTGAGCCGGTCAGCCCCGTCCCGGGCGATCTTGAAGACCCTGGCGGCGAACTCCGGCCCGTATTCCGGAACGGGGCCATAGCGGGACAGCCCCTCCAGCAGCTCCTCCACCCCCTCCAGCTTCAGCGCCGAGCCGAAATAGCAGGGGAAGGCCAGCCGCCGGGCGGCGAGGGCGGCGGCGTCCTCCTCCGTGATCCGGCCCCCCTCCAGGTACTTGTCCATCAGGCCCTCCTCCAGGGAAGCCAGCTCCTCCTGGAGGGGGTCCAGGCCGGCGGAGAAATCCAGACAGCCGCCGTCAAACTTCTCCTGGAGCTGGGCCAGAAGGGCGGCCCGGCCGCTGCCCGCCAGGTCCATCTTGTTTATAAAGAGGAAGGTGGGGATTTTCCGCCGGGCCAGCAGCTTCCACAGGGTGCGGGTGTGGCCCTGGATGCCGTCGGGGCCGCTGACCACCAGCACGGCGCAGTCCAGCACCGACAGCGTCCGCTCCATCTCGGCGGAGAAGTCCACGTGCCCCGGGGTGTCCAGCAGGGTGAGGGAGGCGTCCGCCCAGACAAGCTCCGCCTGTTTGGAAAAGATGGTGATGCCCCGCTCCCGCTCCTGGACGTCGGTGTCTAAAAAGGCGTCCCGGTGGTCCACCCGGCCCAGTTTGCGCACCGCCCCGCTGAGATACAAAAGGCCCTCGGACAGGGTGGTCTTCCCCGCGTCCACGTGGGCCAGTATTCCCAAAACCAGCTTTTTCATTGGCGCCCGCCCCTCTGCGTTTTTGTTTAGAACCTGTATTCACAATCTCAAACGACCGTCTGAACGGTTCTTTTGCCGCCCTGCGGCGTTAAAAAATCTTGAAATCCACAAAGGATTCCCGCGAT
>JAAWNI010000188.1 GCA_022798855.1 Lawsonibacter sp.
TGTCCGGCGGACAGCAGCAGCGGGTGGCCATCGCCCGGGCGCTGGTGAACCAGCCCAAGGTGCTGCTGCTGGACGAGCCCCTGGGGGCCCTGGACCTGAAGCTGCGCAAGGACATGCAGAACGAGCTGAAGCGCATCCAGAAGGCCATGGAGATTACCTTTGTCTACGTCACCCACGACCAGGAGGAGGCGCTGGCCATGTCTGACACCGTGGTGGTGATGGACGCCGGCCGCATCCAGCAGATCGGCTCCCCCGAGGACATCTACAACGAGCCGAGGAACGCCTTTGTGGCCGACTTCATCGGCGAGTCCAACATCATCGACGGCGTCATGCGGGCCGATGGGGTGGTGGAGATATTCAACCGGAAATTCCAGTGCCTGGACGGAGGCTTTGGCAAGGACGAGGCGGTGGACGTGGTCATCCGGCCCGAGGACGTGGACATCGTCCCCGAGGACCAGGGCCAGCTCCGGGGCACCGTCACCTCCGTCACCTTCAAGGGGATGCAGTACGATATAATTGTGGACTTCTATGGCTTTAAGTGGCTGATCCAGACCACCGACCTGTCCCCGGTGGGCAGCCGCATCGGCATCAAGATCGACCCCGACGGCATCCATGTGATGAAGAAGAGCGAGTACTCCGGCCTGTTTGGCGACTACTCCTCCTACTCCGAGGAGTATGAGGAGATCAGCGACGCCAGCTACGGCCCGGAGGGGGAGGACAGCGGGGATGAAGAATAAGCTGTCCTGGTTTGCCGTCCCCTATGTGGCGTGGATGGCGGTGATGGTGGTCATCCCCATCCTGATTATGGTGGCCTACGCCTTTACCACCGCGGAGTTTCAGGGCACCCTGGAGAATTTTGCCGAGATGGGCGCCTACGCCTCCGTCTTTTTCCGTTCCTTCCGCCTGGCCTTCATCGCCACCCTGGTATGCCTGCTCATCGGCTATCCGGTGTCCTACTGGATGGCCCACGAGGGCCCCGGCTTCCAGCGGGTGGCTATGGCCCTGGTCATGCTGCCCATGTGGATGAACTTCCTCCTGCGGACCTACTCCTGGATGTCCATTTTGGAAAACAACGGCCTTCTCAACCAGCTGTTCCGGGCCGTCGGCCTGCTGGACCTGCTGGGGGTGGAGTACATCCCCATGATCGGCACCTCCGGGGCGGTGGTGCTGGGCATGGTTTACAACTACCTGCCCTTTATGATCCTGCCCATCTACTCGGTGATCGTCAAGCTGGACCACTCCCTGCTGGAAGCCGCCCGGGACCTGGGCGCGGACGGCCAGCTGGTGTTTCGGAGGGTGATTCTGCCCCTGTCCCTGCCCGGCGTGCTGTCCGGGGTGACCATGGTGTATGTCCCCTCGGTGTCCACCTTCGCCATCTCCCGCCTGCTGGGCGGCGGCACACAGATGATGCTGGGCGACCTGATTGAGCAGCAGTTCCTGGGCGGGGCCTACGACCCCCACCTGGGGGCGGCCATCTCCATGGTGATGATGGTCATTGTGGTGGTGTGCATGGTAGTGATGAACCGCTTCGGTGAGGGCGAGGAACAGGCGGTGATGCTGTGAAAAAGCAAAACCGCGCGGGCAGCCGCCTGCTTATTGGGCTGATGTTCCTCTTTCTGTACGCCCCCATCATTTTGCTGATTATTTTTTCCTTCAACGCCGGGGACTCCAGCGCCGTGTGGAAGGGCTTTTCCCTCCACTGGTACAGCCGCCTGTTCCAGAACCGGCTGATTATGGAGAGCCTTTACACCACGCTGCTGGTTTCCCTGCTGGCCACCGCCATTGCCACCGCGGCGGGCACCTTTGCCGCCATTGGGCTGTACAGCCTGGGCCGGCGCCGCCGGGAGGCCCTGCTCACGGTGAACAATATTCCCATGATGAACGCCGACATCGTCACCGGCGTCTCCCTGTGCCTGTTCTTTGTGGCCTTCTTCCAGGGCTGGGGCTTCTTCGCCAGGTGGTTTAACAGCGTCCAGAGCGCGGTGGAGCTGCCGGAACGGCTGGTGCTGGGCTTTGGAACCCTGCTGCTGGCCCATGTGGCTTTCAACATCCCCTATGTGATCCTCAACGTGGCCCCCAAGCTGCGGCAGATGGACCGCAACCTGATGGACGCGGCCCAGGACCTGGGCTGTACCTGGCTCCAGGCCTTCTGGAAGGTGATGCTCCCCGAGATCAAGCCGGGAATTGTCTCCGGGGCGCTCATTGCCTTCACCATGTCCATTGACGACTTTGTTATCTCCTATTTCACCGCCGGCTCCTCCAACTCCACCCTGGCCATGACCATCTACGGCATGACCAAGAAGCGGGTCACGCCGGTGATCAACGCCGTGTCCACGCTGCTGTTCCTGTCGGTGCTGGTGCTGCTGGTCCTGTCCAATGTGCGGGAAGCCCGGCAGGAGATGCGGGACCGCCAGGGCGTGGTCCGCAAGGCCGCCGCGCTGGAGCGTGTCCGGCAGAAATTTGCCGAGCCCCAGTATCTGTGGGTCCGCCGGGGGCTGGCCGGAGCTTTGGCCTGCGTCTTTGTGGCCACGGTGTCCTTCCTCAGCTACGCTACCAGCTCCCGCCCGGTGGTCAACGTCTGCTCCTGGGGGGAGTACATCGACGAGGACCTAATTACCCAGTTCGAGGAGGAGACGGGCATCCGGGTGAACTACCAGACCGCCGAGAGCAACGAAGCGCTGTACTCCCTGCTGAAGAGCGGCGGGGCGGACTATGATGTAATCGTCCCCTCCGACTATATGATCGGACGGCTCATCGCCGAGGATATGCTGGAGCCTTTGGATTACAGCCAGATTCCCAATTTCTCCTACATCGATGAGCGCTTTCAAAATCTGTCCTACGACCCGGAGAACCGCTATACCGTCCCCTACGCCTGGGGCACCCTGGGCATCATCTACAACACCGCTGTGGTGGGGGAGGAGGTCACCAGCTGGGGGGCGCTGTACGACGACCGGTACGCGGGGAACGTACTGCTCATCAACAACTCCCGGGACGCCATCGGGGAAGCCCTGATTTATTTGGGCTACTCGGTGAACACCACCGACGAGGACCAGATCAGGGAAGCCTTTGCGCTGGTGGCCGACGCCAACCGCCGGGGGGTGTTCCAGGGCCGGGTGATGGACGAGGTCTTTCAGAAGATGGAGGGGGGGAACGCCGCCATCGCTACCTACTACGCCGGGGACTATCTGTCCATGGTGGAAAACCAGGCCGACGGGGTAGACCTGGCCTTCGCCATCCCGGAGGAGGGCTCCAACTGGTTTGTGGACGCCATGTGTATGTTGAAGGACGCCCCCCATCAGCGGGAAGCCCACATGTGGATCAACTTTATCGCTTCCACCGAGGCCAGCCTGGCCAACATGGACTATATCTGGTACGCATCCCCCAACCGGGAGGCCCTGGAGCGCTATCCCGCCTACTATGAGGAGCTCTATGGGGAGGAGCTGGACCAATCGACCTATGAGATCATGGCCGCCCCCCCTGAGACGCTGGAGCGGTGCCAGGCCTACCTCAACCTGCCCCCTGAGACGCTGAACCTGTACAAAAACCTGTGGACCCAGCTGGGCGCCGACTGAATGAGAAATCCCCCGCCTTTCCATCAAAGGCGGGGGATTTTCACTGTGGAGGAAGGGGCTTAGAATTCCAGGTTTTTGCCGTCCTTGGCAAAGACATGGCAGACGTTGCCGCTGAAGGTGAGGTTGAGCTTATCACCGGCGTGGTAGGAGTCGATGCGCTCGCCGTTGGCGTCCATTGTGGGGACGATCACCACCACGTCTTTGCCGCCGGCATTGGCGTGGAAGTGGACCTCGGAGCCCATCAGCTCAGATACCTCGATGGTGGCGGTGAGGGTGTTGGCCGGGTCCTTGGACAGAACCATGTGGCTGGGACGGACGCCCAGGGTGATGTCCTGCGCGGCCACGCTGTGGCCAGCCAGGTTCTTCTGCTTTTCAGCAGACAGCTCCACCTTGCAGCCGCCGACGGAGACATAGTACTTGCCGCCCTCGTTGAGAAGCTTGGCGTTGAAGAAGTTCATCTGCGGCATTCCGATGAAGCCGGCCACAAACAGATTGGCGGGATGGTCAAAGACCTCCTGGGGGGTGCCGATCTGCTGGATAAAGCCGTCCTTCATGATGACGATCCGGTCGCCCAAGGTCATGGCCTCGGTCTGGTCGTGGGTGACGTAGATGAAGGTGGTGTTGATTTTCTGGCGCAGCTTGATGATCTCGGCCCGCATCTGGTTGCGCAGCTTGGCGTCCAGGTTGGACAGAGGCTCATCCATCAGCAGCACCTTGGGCTCGCGGACGATGGCGCGGCCGATGGCCACACGCTGGCGCTGGCCGCCGGACAGAGCCTTGGGCTTCCGGTCCAGATATTGGGTGATGTCCAGGATCTCGGCGGCCTCTTTGACCCGGCGGTCGATCTCGTCCTTGTCCATCTTGCGCAGCTTCAGGGGGAAGGCCATGT
>JAAWNI010000189.1 GCA_022798855.1 Lawsonibacter sp.
GCCCATGCCCCGGGCCACCACGGCGGCGTGGGAGGTCATGCCGCCCCGGACGGTGAGGATGCCCTGGGAGGCCACCATGCCCTCGATGTCCTCGGGGGAAGTCTCCAGCCGGACCAGGCAGACCTTCTCGCCCCGGGAAGCCCACTCCTTGGCGTCCTCGGCGGTAAAGACGATCTTGCCGCAGGCAGCGCCGGGCGAGGCAGGCAGAGCGGTGGCCACGGGAGTGGCCTTCTTCAGAGCCTCGGGGTCAAACTGGGGATGGAGCAGGGTATCCAGATTCCGGGGGTCGATCATGGCAACGGCTTTTTTCTCGTCGATCATCCCCTCGTCCACCAGGTCGCAGGCAATCTTCAGGGCGGCGGCGGCGGTGCGCTTGCCGTTGCGGGTCTGGAGCATATAGAGCTTGCCGTGCTCCACGGTGAACTCCATATCCTGCATGTCGCGGTAGTGGTCCTCCAGCTTCTGGCACACGTCGGTAAACTGGGCGAAGGCCTCGGGGAACTTCTCGGCCATCTCCTGGATGGGCATGGGGGTGCGCACGCCGGCGACAACGTCTTCGCCCTGGGCGTTGGTGAGAAACTCGCCCATCAGCTTCTTCTCGCCGGTGGCGGGGTTGCGGGTGAAGGCCACGCCGGTGCCGCAGTCGTCGCCCATGTTGCCGAAAGCCATGGACTGCACGTTGACGGCGGTGCCCCAGGAGCCGGGGATGTCGTTCATGCGGCGGTAGATAATGGCGCGGGGGTTGTTCCAGGAGCGGAAGACGGCCTTGATGGCCCCCATCAGCTGCTCCTTGGGGTCGGCGGGGAAGTCGGCGCCGATCTTCTCCTTGTACTCGGCCTTGAACTGGCCGGCCAGCTCCTTCAGGTCGTTGGCGTCCAGCTCCACGTCCTGGGTAACGCCCTTCTTCTCCTTCATCTGGTCGATGAGCTGCTCAAAGTACTTCTTGCCCACCTCCATGACCACGTCGGAGTACATCTGGATGAAGCGGCGGTAGCAGTCCCAGGCCCAGCGGGGGTTGTTGGACTGCTTGGCGATGACCTCCACCACCTCCTCGTTCAGGCCCAGGTTCAGGATGGTGTCCATCATGCCGGGCATGGAGGCCCGGGCGCCGGAGCGGACGGAAACCAGGAGGGGATTCTCCAGGTCGCCGAACTTCTTGCCAGTGATCTTCTCCAGCTTGTCAATATATTCCATGATCTGAGCCTGGATCTCGTCGTTGATCCGCTCGCCGTCCTCATAGTACTGGGTGCAGGCCTCGGTGGTGATGGTGAAGCCCTGGGGGACAGGCATGCCGATGTTTGTCATTTCAGCCAGGTTGGCGCCCTTGCCGCCCAGCAGGTCGCGCATGTTCGCGTTGCCCTCGGAGAAGAGGTACAGAAATTTGGTGGCCATTGGTATCATTCCTTTCAGTTAAGTGTATACGGCATTCCAGCCGTCCAGATTCCGGCGGGAGTGCCGCGCGTCAAGCGGTGGACAGAACAGCGGACCGGGACTCGTATGAAACATGTCAATATGCCCAAGGGGCGGTCCTTTTTCCACCATTGTGCATATTTCCACGCTTCAAACAGCGCCTAGAAAAATTGTCCGATATTCTGGAATACCGTGCATCATATTATACAGACGCCTAAAAGATTTTTCAAGATAAATCAGAAATTTTTCCATAGAAAATCCCGCCTTAATTTTGTTGAAAAAGGCGGTCAGAGAAGGTATAATTATACTGAGGAAATTTTTTATCTGAGCAAAGAAAGGGGGCCCGGCCGGATGGAGCGCTGGTTTTGGCTGTATCTGCTGGCGGCCAACCTGGCCGCTTTCGCCCTGATGGGGGTGGACAAGGGACGGGCCCGGCGGGGGGAGTGGCGGGTCCCGGAGCGGACCCTGTTCCTGCCCGCCGTCCTGGGCGGGGCCCTGGGGGGCGTCCTGGGCATGAGGCTCTTCCGCCACAAGACCAGGCACTGGTATTTTCGATGGGGGTTTCCGCTGCTCTTTTTATTGCAGGCGGCAGTCCTTATTTGGCTGGCCTACATAAAAAAATAAGCAGGAATCTGGATTAGTGTCAGATTCCTGCTTATTCTTTTTCGTCCTCAACATACGCGATAATATTCTCAACTTGGCAATGTAAAAGCTTGCACAAGAGATTAACCGTATTGGTCGAAACGCTTTTCCCGCTTTTAATGGAATAATAGGTTGCTCGATTAAATCCCATTTTTTGAAGACGGTAAGATGATATTCCTCGTTCTTTCATTGTTTTGAATAGGGGTTCATAACTAATCATAAGCCGACCCTCGCCATCAATTCATGTACAAAATTATAAAGATGGCAGGAAGACTTGAATATGTCCAAATATTTAAGTATAATTACGCCATGGAGTACACTTAAATATTTGGACATATTTTGGGTTGATGGGGGTATGGTCATGCGTGATAAAACGTGTTGCTTTACTGGACATAGAACTATCCCGCTGTCTGAGATGAATTTAGTCACTCAAAAAACAGAAGAATTTATTAAAAGCCTGATCCTTAATGGGGTGAAATATTTTGGAGTTGGAGGTGCGCTAGGATATGATACTTTGGCTGCGGAAATTCTATTTCGGCTGAAATCAACTTGTTTTGGGCACATAAAAATTATTTTGGTATATCCTTTTAAAGGGTATACGAAGAGATGGACTCCTGAACAATATAAACAGTATTTATGGCTTTTACCCAAATACGATAAAATTGTATGTGCATCACAGCATCCAAGCAGAGAAGCATATTTTAAAAGAAATAGACATCTGGTGGACAATTCAGGTTACTGTATTGCTTATTGTACAAAAGCGGTAGGTGGCACGGCCTATACGCTTAAGTATGCCCAATCAAAAGGGGTTGCTATATTTAATACATCAGATTTTGATATTAGGTTTGCGCAATAAAAAACCCAAGGCCGCAGCCTTGGGCAAAAACGCTAGATCTCGATAGTGTGGTCCGCCCGGATATGGCCCTGGGTGTAGAGGATGATCCGGTCCCCCTCCTTCAGCACCAGGTCGCCGTTGGGGATGAGGGCCTTCCCCCGGCGCTTGACCATGACGATGATGGTCTGGCGGGAGATGTCCAGGTCCCGGACGCGCTGGCCGTTCCAAGGGTTCTGCTGGCGCAGGACCACCTCTTTCAGGTCGATGGGCCTGTCGCCCCCCACCGACTCCGCCCCCAGGACCAGGGTGTCGCCGGGGAGGAGCTTGACATCCCCCCGGGGGACCACGATTTGCTCCCCCCGCTGGATGGCGGCGACAATGATGCCGGCGGGCAGGCCCAGATTCTTGACGGTCTGCTCCGACCAGCGGTCCCTGCCGGACAGGTTCACCTTGATAAAGTGGACGTCCGCTTCGTGGCCGTACTCGCTGATGCGCTTGATGCGGGAGTACTGGTCCACGAAGCCGGCGGAGATGATGCCGGTGGGGATGGCCACCATGCCCACCCCCAGGAAGGCGATGCCGATGCCGAAGAGCTTGCCCAGGGTGGTGATGGGGTAGATATCCCCGTATCCCACCGTGAGCAGGGTGGACACCGACCACCAGATGCCGGAGAAGGCGTTGGAGAACACCTCGGGCTGGGCTTCGTGCTCCAGGCTGTACATGCACAGGCTGGAGGCCAGCATGAGGACCAGGATGATAAATACGGATGACATCAGCTGCTGCCGCTTGCTGGCGATGACCTGTGTAATCACGTTCAGGGAGTCATAGTAGGCGTTGATTCGAAACAGGCGGAAAATGCGCATGACCCGGAACATCCGGAAGGCCACCGTCCCGGAGGGGAAGAAGATGGGCAGGTAGTAGGGGAGGAAGGAGAGAAGGTCCACCAGGCCGCTGAAGGAGAAAACGTATTTCAGCGTCCCCCGGAGGGGGGGCAGCTTGGGGTGGAGGCACTGGGCCGTCCACAGCCGCAGGCAGTAGTCCACGGCGAAAAACGCCACGGTGGCCGCTTCGACGCCCACCAGCCACCCGCCGTACCGGGACCGGAGCTCCTCAAAGGTGTATACTATGCTTACCGTCAGGTTGACCACAATGGCCAGCGAGTTGATCACGTCATACAGCCGGCTGATGAAGTCGGTGGAGGAACCCACCTCAATGATCTCAGACAGCCGCTTTTTGTGGCTATAGAGCCTGTTTTTGTCGGCCATATCCCGCCGCACCCCCGCGCCCTCAAGCTCCGGACGGCCCTCCGCCCGTTTATCATAGTTTAACAACAGGGCGGCATTTTTGTCAACAAGTTTACGGCCCGGGGAGTGTCCTACCGCGCGTTTTATTGCACTCATGTGAATTGGCGTGCTCTGTAGGGGCGGACAATGTCCGCCCCTACACAAAAATCCGCGAATTATAGCAATCTTCTAAATTACCAACAGTGATTTTGTAGGGGCGGGTAATACCCGCCCGTCCGGAAGGGCTGTGCCGCGTCACCTTGCGGGCGGATGATA
>JAAWNI010000190.1 GCA_022798855.1 Lawsonibacter sp.
ACTGGAGAAATCTGTGGCTCAGCGGCAAAAATATCCAACTGGGCCAGCCCTATCCCCCAGCGGAGCAGATCGAGCCCGGCGGGCGGCAGTCGGTGCCTGTGGAGAACCCGGACAAGCTGCCGGGACAGTTCCTGCTTATGGGGGACGGCAAGCTGGGCTGGTCTCTGATCACCGCCGGGCCCTGCGCCGGAGAGGTGTGGACCATCGGGGAGTTCGGGGCGGTCCGGGTCCCGGGGTGTACCTTTACCCAGTGGCTGGAGCTGGTGCTGGACGGCACGCTGCCGGAGTATATCCGCTATTGCTTCACCGGGATGGGCGGGCCCGCGCCGGTGATGAAGGTCCTGCTGGACCTGCTGTCCATCGGCCCCATCTGGAAGGAGGAGCCCGCCAAAAAGTGCCAGCGCTGGCTGGATCGGAACCGCAGGCCCATCCCCAAGGGGGGCGAGCTTCCCGAAGAGGAGCCGGAGGACGGGTTTGTCTATGTGGGCCCCAGCCCGGATGTGTGGGCCGGGTGGGTGAAAAACCGGCTGGAGGGCGCCCTGCGCCCCCTGCCCCAGGAGCAGAGTGCGGCCCTGAAAAAGCTGCGGGCGGCCCAGGCCTCCCCCCGGTGGAAGTGGGGCAGGCCCCGGCCGGGGGTGGACAAAAATCTTCCCCGGACGCTGCGGGAGACCCTGGGGGAGGAGATGGACCGGGTCTATTGGGAGGACCCGAAGGAGATGCGCCTGCTGGGCCGTCTGGTCCGGGAGTACGACACCCTGGATCGGAGCGCCCTGTCCGACCACGAGCGGTTTCTGCTCAAAACAGCCGAGGAGCTGCGGGGGAAGAAGTTCCAGGCCCGGGGTGTGGGCATCCGGGACCTGTCCTTTGTGGAGGGCCTCACCAGCCTGCGGGGGCTGGACCTGTGGGACAACGACATCGAGGACCTGACCCCTCTGGCCTCGCTGACGGGGCTGAAGGAGCTGTCCGTCCCCTTTAACCTGATCTCCGACCTGTCCCCTCTGGCGGGGCTGAGCGGGCTGGCCAAGCTCCGGGTCACCGGCAACAAAATCACCAGCCTGGAGCCCCTGCGGGGCATGACCAGCCTGCACGACCTGGACCTGAGGGGCAATCCCCTGGAGCCGGGGGCCCTGGACTGCCTGCGCAAGTGCAAGCGGCTGGGGATGCTGGACTTGAGCTATACCGGCCTGGGAGATATCAGCGGCCTGGAGTTCTGCCGGACCCATATTCTGGAGCTGTATGGCAATCCGGACCTCACCGGGGTGGAGGTGATCTCCACCATGAAGCGGCTGTGCTGCCTGTATATCGATACCGAGGTGGCCCACCGGTATGATATCCAGGCCCTGGCCCCTCAGTTCATCGAATGCGGCGAGCTGGGCGGGATATCCATGTACACCTGGCCGGAGAAGTACTATAATTAGGAAAGTTCCTTTGATTCCCCAGGGAAATTAAGAAGTTCTTAATATTTTTCCACTTGGGATTTAAATTGTCTGTGTTATGCTATGACCAGAAATACACAGGGGGGAGCGTAAAATGTACACCATCCTGATCTGCGACGACGATAGAGATATTGTGTCCGCGCTGGATATCTACCTCACCAGCGAGGGCTACCAGACTGTTAAGGCCTATAACGGCAAAGAGGCGGTCCGGGCGGCGGAGACCCACGAGATTCATCTGATCCTCATGGATATCATGATGCCTGAGCTGGACGGCATCCGGGCCACCGCCAAGCTGCGGGAGGGCAGCAATGTGCCCATCATCCTGCTCACCGCCAAGAGCGAGGACACCGACAAGATCCTGGGCCTGAACATCGGGGCGGACGACTACATCACCAAGCCCTTCAACCCCCTGGAGGTCATCGCCCGGGTAAAGAGCCAGCTGCGGCGGTACACCGCCCTGGGCGGGGCGGAGAAGGGCCCCGGGCTCATCACCGCCGGGCCCATCGCCATGGACGACGGGGCCAAGGTGGTCACGGTGGACGGGGAGCCCATCTCCCTCACCCCCATCGAGTACAACATCCTCAAGCTGCTGCTGTCCCACCCGGGGCAGGTGTTCTCCTCCGCCCAGATCTACGAGCAGGTCTGGAACGACCCGGCCTACGGCTCGGAGAACACGGTGGCCGTCCACATCCGCCACCTGCGGGAGAAAATCGAGATCAATCCAGCCGAGCCCCGGTATTTGAAGGTGGTCTGGGGGCTGGGCTACAAGATAGAAAAGGGGGGCTGACCATGAAAAAACTGCAAAGCAATCCGGCTGCCAAGTTGTGCGCCGTAATCGTCCTGCTGTGCGCCGTCTTCGGGGCGGGGGTGTTCGGGGTGTGGGCGGTGCTCAGCTTCGGCTCTGTGGTTGACAGCAGCTGGCAGGACTCCTCCCGGTACTACCGCGCCCTGGACGGCCGCCAGGGGGAGCTGCTGAACGGGATCAGATTGACTCAGAACCTGGAGCAGCTGGAGAAGTGGATCGAGGAGGGGGCCGCCGGCGACCTGGCCTACGCCGATGCGGAGGCGCTGCGGGAAGAGCGGGCCCTGGTGGAGGAGCGGTTTTCCCGTCAAAATACCTGGTTCCGCTTCCGTCTGCTCACCGACAACGGGAAAACCCTGCTGGGCACCAACCTCAAAGACGGTGAGTCCATGCTGAAGGCGGTGTGGAACGTGAGCTACTTCACCTTCACCCTCCAGAGCGGGAATATCTATGATGACGTACTCTACTACAACCCGGAGTCGGGCGAATATTCCTCCGCCGCGGATGCCAACCCCGAGGAGGACGCCGCCCCGCCGATGAAGCTGGTGCTGGAGTACGGCGTGCCCGCTCAGATCGACGATTCCATTCAGGACGAATTCACCGAAATCTGGACTATCTGGGAGGCCGACCGGGCCAACTTTGACATATACCTCACCGGCTTCTGCTGGCTTGGGGCGCTGGCCCTCGCCGCCCTGGTCTGGGTGCTGTGGGCCGCCGGGCACAAATCAGGCGTGGAGGAGATCGTCCCCACCTGGCAGGAGCGTATCTTCTTCGACGTGTACGCCCTGGCCGCGCTGGCCTTGGGCGTGGCCTGCACCGCTTCTACTATCTGGGCGATGGAACAGCTCTATTGGGGGCAGTCCTACGCCGTCCGGGGAGAGGACTTCGACGCCTTCTTTAACCTGGGTATTCTGGGGACGGCCGCCCTCTTCACCGCCGCGGCGGCCTGCGGGGCCCTGCTCCTGCGCACCCTGGCGGTGCGCATCAAGGCGGGGAAGCTGGCTCAGACCACCCTGCTGTGCAGGGTGGCCGCATGGACGGCCAGGACCGTCCATGACTTCCTTCGCTTCCTGCCCTTCACCTGGAAAATCGTGCTGGGCTTTGGAGCCTATGCGGCAGCCACCTTCTTCCTGCTTCTGGAGGGGGTCTATAATGGCGCGTTCATGCTCATGTACCTCTGCCTGCAGCTGGCCCTGATGCTGGCGCTGGGCTGGTGGGCCTACAGCTACTACCGCCTGCGCCAGGGCACCAAGACCATCGCCAAGGGCGACCTGGAGTATCAGATCGACACCCGGCGGATGCCCTACGACCTGCGCCTGCAGGCGGAGGACCTGAACAACATCTCGGTGGGGCTGGCCGGGGCGGTGGACGAGAAGATGAAGAGCGAGCGGTTCAAGGCGGAGCTGATCACCAACGTCTCCCACGACCTGAAAACGCCGCTGACCTCCATCATCAACTATGTCAACCTCCTCAAGTCCACCGAACAGACCGACCCCAAGGCGGTGGAGTATATTGAGGTGCTGGACCGGAAGTCCCAGCGGCTGAAAAAGCTCACCGAGGACCTGGTGGAGGCCTCCAAGGCCTCTACAGGGGTGCTGTCGGTGGTCCGGGAGAAAATCAGCATGGGGCAGCTCATCGACCAGGCGTCGGCGGAGTGGGAGGAGAAGCTCACCGGACGGAAGCTCACGCTGATGACCACCCTGCCCGAGGGGGAGGCCTGGGTCTACGCCGACGGCCGCCACCTGTGGCGGGTCATCGACAACCTGCTGTCCAACTGCGCCAAGTACGCCATGGAGGGCACCAGGGTCTACCTGGACCTGGAGCGGGGCAAGGGCCAGGTGGCCCTGTCGGTGAAGAACGTCTCCCGGGAGCCGCTGAACGTCCCCGCCGAGCGGCTGATGGAGCGCTTCGTCCGGGGGGAGGAGTCCCGGTCCACCGAGGGCTCCGGCCTGGGGCTGTCCATCGCCCGGTCCCTCACCGAGCTCCAGGGCGGCTCCTTCGACCTGGCCGTGGACGGCGACCTGTTTAAGGCTATCGTCACCCTCCCCCAGGCTTAGAACCTGTATTCACAACCTCAGACACCGTCCAGCCGGGTCTTTCTCAGCCATACTGCGTTAAATTTTCTTGAAATACATCCAGTATTCCCGCAAAAAT
>JAAWNI010000191.1 GCA_022798855.1 Lawsonibacter sp.
TTCGCAGGAATAATTGTTTTATTTCAAGAAATCACAACGAAGCATGGCGGAAAAAGACCCGCCAAACGGCGTTTTGAGAGATGTTAAACAGGCTCTAAGGAAAAAGGGGCGCTCAGCACACTTTTTCGGTGTGCTGGGCGCCCTTCCGCTTTTAAAACCGGTGGACCCAGCCGGACAGGAACCAGACCGGGGCGAGCCAGGTGAGGAGGTAGAACAGGAGGTTCAAGGGGGAGAGGGAGGTGTAGGCCCCCACCGAGGTGAGGTAGGCGGCCAGCAGCATCCCCAGGAGGGAGCCGCAGCAGCACAGGGCGGCACCCAGCCGGACGGCCCAGCGCAGCCGCTTGGCGGCGGTGATGGACTCGGCAAAGGGGAGCAGCCCCTCCCGGCACAGAAGGGCGGCCAGAAGTCCCTCGTGCTCCCGGTCCGGGTCGGACAGCTCCCGGCGGCGCTGGATGGTGGGGAAGGCCATCTTGTCCGCCGCCAGCTTAAAGCGCTGCTGGAGCATGGCGGGGATCAGGTTGAAATCCCGGGTGGCCAGCACCGGCCCCACCCGCTCCAGCATCAGGGACTCCAGGGCGGGGAAAACGGTGTCGGGCAGGGTGTAGCTCAGGGCGAAAATGCCGGCCAGCCGCCCGTCGATGGCGCAGAAGACGGCGCTCTTCACGTTCAGCCCCTGGGGCAGCTTGACCTTCATCAGCTTCATGAAGGCGGCGGAGCCCACCAGCACCTGGTCCCCCCGGATGTTGGCGGACAGCCCGCCCCCCTCGTGGCAGACCAGGCTGTTGGCATTGCGCATCAGCCCGCCCATGGTCCGCAGCTGGTCGTGGAACAGCTTTTCCAGGCCGCTGCCCGAGTCCCGGATCAGGGTGGCGGTGTAGGCCACCACCCGCTCGGCGGGGAAGTCGCCCATCACCTTAAAGCCGTTCAGCTCCACATAGCCCGGGGGGAAGAGGTCGCCGTCGGTAATCAGGACCTGGCCGCCGCCCCGGGAGCAGGCCACCCCGGGCCATCCGGCCAGGGCCGCCCCGCTGGGGGTGAGCCGCCGGGCCGCCTTGTGGAAGGGCCGGCCGTAGACCAGGGAGCCGCCAAAGGCGGTGGTGGCGGCGAACAGGGCGGACAGCGCCCACAGGCGCCGCTCCGGGTAGTCGGCGGATGCCATCACGGCAAAGGCGATATCCCCCAGAAAGAGCAGGGGGCATATCCGCCGGAAAATCCGCTGCGCGCCGTCGTCGGACTGTATCTGGCTGCCGAAGCCCTCGGGGGAGCCGGACCATTTGCAATAAGTATCCCGGTCGTTCCACATGCCCGGCTCCAGGGTGACCCGGTAGGGGGAAGCGGCGGCGGCGGCGGTGCGGCAGGACAGCCGCAGGGCGCAGCGCTTGTGGTAAGCCCCGTGGAGCAGGAAGAACAGCCCGGTGAGGCAGACCAGGGAATAGGGCAGGCGGACGGGGCCGCCGCTGGCGGCCAGGTCCATCCCGTCGGCCAGGGTAAAGCCGCAGGCCAGCGCGGCCATGGTGTCCATGCCGAACCGCAGCCGGAAGGCTCGGACGATCCCTGTAAACAGCACATCGAAGGCCAGCAGGATGCCCAGCCCCAGAAGGCCGGCGGAGAGCCAGCACTGGTTTTCCATCTTGTCCATGGGGGGAATCCAGGACGCCCCCGCCAGGGGGATGAGGGTCTGGGCCAGCGACAGGGCGGCCAGCAGAAAAAGCAGCAGCACCCGCAGGCGCATCCATTTCAAGCCCCGGCCATAGCGCTTGGCCAGCTGCTGGGGCGGGGTGTCCGGAGGCGGGGCCTCCCGGGGCTTGGGCCGCCTCCAGCGGGGGTCGGGAGGGGGCTCCTCCTCCTGGTCGGTGCCGGGGATGAGCCGCTCCAGCCGGCGGACCTCCTCCTTGTCGATGGCTTCGTCCTCGGCGAACATGTGGTCGGCGTAGTCGTCCGCCTTCTTGCCCAGGTCCTTGATGAAGGCGGACAGCACGCTCTCCTCCTGGGGGAAGGGGATTACCGGCGCGGGCTGGCGCTCTGGCGGCTCTTCCGGTTCCTCCAGCTCCTCTGGGTCATTCAAATCCTCCGGGTCATCCAAATCCTCCGGGTCCTCTGAATCCTCCGGCCCTTCCGGGCCGCCGGGCTCTTCCAGGTCCTCCGGATTCAGCTTTGGGAGGGGCTGCGTGCCCGGGAAGGGCACCACCTTGCCCGTCGAGGCGGGCGGAGGGCTGTGGCCGAACTCGGCCATGATGTCGTCCAGGGAGTAGTCGCCCCCGTCGGCGTCTCCAATCAGCGATTTGATGTCGATCAGCTCGCCCTTGTTTAGTTTTTTGTTTTGGTCGCTCATGGAAGGGACTCCTTTAGGGTGTAGGTCAAAAGCTCCTTATTCAGGAAATGTTAATAGAAAGATTACTGCCCCATCCTCTGCCGCACGGCTTCGTACAGCAGCACCGCCGCGGCGGCGGAAGCGTTGAGGGAGTTGATTTTGCCGAACATGGGGATGGAGACGGTGAAGTCGCAGTTCTCCTCCACCAGCCGCCCCAGCCCCGAGCCCTCGCTGCCGATGACGATGGCGGCGGGGCCTTTCAGGTCGGCCTGGTGCAGGGGGGTGGAGCCATCCATGGCGGCGCCGAAAATCCAGACCCCCTCCTCCTTCAGCTCCTTGAGCAGGGCGGGCAGGTTGGGCACCCGGGCCACGGGGACGTGGGCCACCGCCCCGGCGGAGGTCTTGCCCACGATGGCGGTGAGCCCTGCGGACCGGCGCTTGGGGATGATGACCCCGTGGGCGCCGGCGGCGTCGGCGGTGCGGATGACCGCCCCCAGGTTGTGTGGGTCGCTGAGCTCGTCGCACACCACGATCAGGGGCTCCTCCCCCCTCTCACGGGCGGCGCTGAGGATGTCGTCCACGCTGGCGTATGCCCGGACGGCGGCCTGGGCAATGACCCCCTGGTGGGAGTGGGTGCGGCTCATGCCGTCCAGCTTGCGCCGGTCGGCGTCCACCACCACGATGCCCTTCTCCCGGGCGGCGGAGGCGATGTGGCCCAGGGAGGAGTCCGCCTCCCCCTTGGCGATGAAGATTTTGTCGATGGCCACACCGGCCCGCAGGGCCTCAATAACGGCGTTTCGTCCCTCGATGATTCCGTCGTTCTCCTGCTCAACAGGGGCGGAGCGGCGCAGAGGGGGGCGTTTGTTCATAAATATCCAGTCCTTCCGGTGTCGAAATCACATACAAAATACATTCTACCACATTTGCCCGCTGGAGGGAAGTGGAAAATTTGAAAAACTCCCGCTTCGCGCGGACCCATGGCCGGGGCGTGCCGAAATCTGGTCATAGAAAGTTTACCGGAAGTTTACACGGTATTTTCTTGTTTTTATTTCCTGACTGTGGTATGATACCCTTTGACCTGTTTGAGAAAAACGAAAAATGGAGGTAAGCTCCTTTGAAGCCAGATAAAGGAAACAACAAAAAGAACGCCTTCGGCCTGATCTCGCTGATCCTGTGGGCCCTGGTGCTGACGCTGATGTTCCGCAGCTGCACCAGCTCCTACAACAGCTCCAACCAGGAGCACGTGCCCTACTCCACCTTCCGCCAGTGGGTGGCGGCCGACCTGGTGGAGTCGGTGAAGATCGAGAGCAGCCTGTTCACCATCACCCTCAAGGAGGGGGTGGAGGAGGAGGCCAAGGCCTATATCCCGGAGGACGAGGACACTCAGACCAACAACATGTTTGCCCTGATGCCCTTCCAGAACGAGCGGGAGACGGTGTATGTCACCACCCCGCCCCCCATCACCGACCTGGGGTTGGAGGACCTGCTCAACGAGCACGGCGTCCACCACTGGACGCCCGCCGTGGACAACTCCTACCAGATCCTCTACCTGCTCATCACCACCGTGCTGCCCATCGTGATCATGGTGGGCGCCATGATCTTCCTCATGCGGGGCATCGGCGGCAAGGGGGGCATGGGCGGCATCGGCGGCGTGGGCAAGGCCAACGCCAAGGTCTATGTGGAGAAGAAGACGGGCGTCACCTTCCGGGACGTGGCCGGCCAGGACGAGGCCAAGGAGTCCCTGGAGGAGATTATCGACATCCTCCACAACCCCCAGAAATACACCGAGATCGGCGCCAAGCTGCCCAAGGGCGCGCTGCTGGTGGGCCCTCCGGGCACCGGCAAGACCCTGCTGGCCAAGGCCGTGGCCGGTGAAGCGGGGGTGCCCTTCTTCTCCATCAGCGGCTCTGACTTTGTGGAGATGTTTGTGGGCGTGGGCGCGTCCCGGGTCCGGGACCTGTTCAAGGAAGCCAGCAAAATGGCCCCCTGCATCATCTTCATCGACGAGATCGACACCATCGGCAAGTCCCGTGACAACCGCATGGGGGGCAACGACGAGCGGGAGCAG
>JAAWNI010000192.1 GCA_022798855.1 Lawsonibacter sp.
GCAAATATCGCGGATTATTTACGGATAAGTGCCCCCCTTCCCGAATAGAGTGTCGGGAGGGGGGATTGTCTTGTCTGAAAAAATGCTGTCCGCCGGGAGGGGGGCGCTGTTCCTCACGGCGCTGAGCGCCGTCTCCCAGCTGTTGGGCTTTGGCTACCGGGTAGTGCTGTCCCGGCTGGTGGGGGCGGAGGTGATGGGGCTGTATCAGCTCATCATGCCGGTGTACTCGGTAATCATGTCCCTTACCGCCGTGGGGCTGGTGTCGGCCTGCTCCAACCTGACCTCCCGCCATCTGGCCCTGGGCAGCCGCAGGGCGGCCGACCAGACGGTGTCCACCTGCCTGAAGCTGTTCTTCCTACTGCTGCTCCCCGTGGGGGCGGCGGTGGTCCTGAATTCCGACGCCATCTCGGTGCATCTCCTGGGGGACGCCCGCACCCAGCTGGGGCTGATTCTGCTGGTGCCCTGCGTGGCCCTCACCGGGGTGGAGAACATCCACAAGCATTTCTTTTACGGCTCCGGGATGGTCCGCCCCCCCGCCATCGTGGAGCTGCTGGAGCAGTTTGTCCGCACCTTTGCGGTCATCGCCCTGCTGCTGGCCTTCCTGCCCCAGTACCCGGAGCGGGTGGTGGGGCTGATCGTGTCTGGGATGGTGGTCTGCGAGGTCTTCTCCTCCTGCACGCTGGTGGTCCTCTACCGCCGCCGGATGGGCCGGGCCACCCTCACCGGCCGGCCGGAGGAGGGGCGGGTGCGCCGCCGGCGCGTGTGCTCCATCGCCCTGCCCGTGGGGCTGAACGCCCTGCTGGGCAATCTGCTGGGGGCGGCCAACTCCGCCCTCATCCCCCAAAAGCTGGTGGAGGGGGGCGTGGACCGCTCCGCCGCCGTCTCACAGTTCGGGGTGGTGTGCGGCATGACCATGCCCATGCTGTCGCTGCCGGTGGTGTTTCTGGGGGCCATCAATCTGGTGATGGTCCCACGGCTGGCCCGGGCCTGCGCCCTGGACCGCCCGGCGGAGGCTCGAAGGCTCATCTCCCAGGCCATTTCAGCGGTGTCGCTGCTCACCCTGCCCTCCATGGCCTTTATGGTGGTGGTGGGGCCGGATCTGGGGCGGGCCATGTTCCATCAGGAGGGGGTGGGGGAGTACCTGATCCCCCTGGCCTGCGTCATGGCCATGAGCTGCGGCACCTCGGTGCTGGCCTCCTCCCTGAACGGGGTGGGCCGCCAGCGGACGGTGGCCCTCATCTCCCTGACGGGCGGGGCGGTGCAGCTGGCCTTTACCCTGGCCCTGGTCCCGCTGCCCGGGGTGGGCATGGCGGGCTACGTGGCGGGCGCGGCGGCCTCCTCCGCGCTGGAGCTGGTGCTGTGCCTGTGGCAGGCGGTCCGGGCCACCGGGCTGGAGGTGCGGCCCTTCCAGTGGATGGCCGCACCCGGCCTGGCCGCAGCCCTGGCCGGGCTGACGGGAAACCTCCTGTTCCGGGTCCTGAAGGACAGCGGCCTGGACCCCGTCCCCGCTGGACTGGGGACGCTGGCCTTCGCCCTGGTCCTCTATCTGGCCGCCCTCCAGGCCCAGGGGGTCCGGGCTTTGGAGGTCCTGCGGCTGGATTGGTGAAACCGGCCTTGATATTTGTCCGTTTCTTTATGTGATAACCCCCTGATGCGGGACTTCCATTTTCCTGCATCAGGGGGCGTTTGTCTATTGTCCGGTTTTACTGGAGCAGTCCGCAAGCCGGGGGATTCCTGCTGTATTATAAGCGGAAATTCCTCGTCCATCCGGCATTTTCGATTATGAATACAGGTTCTTAATCTTTCAGCAGCCAGGCGAAGCCGTTGGGCCACAGCTCGATGGAGCGGATGTCCTCGTATTTTGTGCCGTACATCAATTCGGTGTAGCTCCCCTCCCGGTCCACGCCGGCGCGGAGGAAGCTGGGGCTGAAATTGAACAGGCAGACCAGCTCCCGATCTCCGGACCGGCGGGACAGGGCCAGCACCCGGCTGTCGCCGCTGTCCTCCACCCGGACCTCAGCGTCAGGGTTGAAGCAGGGCTCCCCGGCCCGGATGCCCTCCATCCGCCGCAGCCCCTGGAACAACTTGCCCTGGTATGCATCCGGGTCGTTTCGATACTCCGCCAGCCCCCACTGGAAGGCCCCCCGGTGGATATAGCGGCTGTCCGCCTGCTTGTCCGGGTCGCTGTGGTAGGTGTAGTCGTTGAGCCGGCCCACCTCGTCCCCGCTGTAGATGACGGGGATGCCGCTCTGGGAGAACATCCAGGCGTGGAGGGTCAGGTCGCAGGCCACTGCCCGCTCCAGCTTGAAGGAGTCGCCCTCGTATTCGGCGGCCTCCAGGCCGCAGAGGGAGGCGGTGGTGCCGCACAGCCGGGCGTCCCCCAGGCGGGGGTCGTCGTTGTAGAGCTCGCCCCGGCTGTCGCTCCCCGGCCACTGGCCGGTAAACCAGTTGTTGAGATACCGCTTGTGGGCCACCTCGCCGGTGCCGAAAGTCCGGCCCAGCCAGGGGTAGTCCAGCCCCCAGCCGATGTCGTCGTGGCAGCGCAGGTAGTTCAAAAACAGGAAGTCCTTGGGCAGGGCGCACACCGCCTCCATCTGCCGCTTCAACAGGGAGGCGTCGCCGGTGGCCAGGGTGTGCCAGGTGGTGGCCATGGTGGTGACGTTGTAGAGCATATGGCACTCCGGCTTGTCCGGTGTGCCGAAGTAGGGGGCCACCTTGGCCGGCTCCATCACCACCTCGCCCAGCAGCAGCACGCTGGGGCAGGCAGCCTCGCACACGATGCGCAGCATCCGGGCCAGTCGGTGTACCTGGGGCAGGTTGCGGCAGTCGGTGCCCAGCTCCTTCCAGATGTAGGGGATGGCGTCCAGGCGGATGACGTCGATCCCCCGGTTGGCCAGGAAGAGCAGGTTTTCGGTCATATCGTTGAACACCATGGGGTTCCCATAGTTCAGGTCCCACTGGTAGGGGTAGAAATTGGTCATGACGATCTGGCCGTTTTCCAGCTGGGTAAAGCTGCCTGGGGCGGTGGTGGGAAAAACCTGGGGGACGGTCTTCTCGAACTCCCGGGGGATCTCCCAGCTGTCATAGAAAAAGTACCGCTCCCGATAGCCCGGCTCCCCCGCCCGGGCCTTTTGGGCCCACTCGTGGTCCTCGCTGGTGTGGTTCATCACAAAGTCCAGGCACAGGCTGATGCCCGCCCGGCGGCAGGCGTTGGCCAGGTCCTCCAGGCCGGACATGGAGCCCAGCTCGGGCTGGACGGCCCGGAAGTCGGAGACGGCGTAGCCCCCGTCGCTGCGGCCCTTGGGGGACTGGAGCAGGGGCATCAGGTGGAGGTAGTTCACCCCGCACTCCTTGATGTACTTCAGCTTGTTTTTCACACCCTCCAGATTGCCGGCGAAGGCGTCCACATAGAGCATCATGCCCAGCAGCTCCCGGCGGCGGTACCAGTGGGGGTCGGCCTCCCGGCGGGCGTCCTGATCCCGGAGGGGCTTCTTCCGCTCCCCCCAGCACTTTCTGAGCATCCCAACGAAGTAGTCGAAGGACTGCTCGTCGTGGTAGAGCTCCATGTACAGCCCTTTCAGCTCCTCAAAGCGGCTGGCCAGCCGGACGTCAAACACTGTCTTTCCGCACTTCATCGCGCTTCTCCTCCTCTACATGAAACAGAGCCTGAATCAAGGGCTCTCTGTCCATACTATAGCATAGCCCCGCGCTCCGCGCAAGGGCCAAATCCCATCTGCGTCCGGCCGGCCCAGGCGAACACACATAGGGATATGTTTTTTGGCTCCGCCCCCTCTTTTTTCGGCCGCAAAAACGCCGGTTTTACGTTTTGCACAAACCAAAACCCTTGTGCCTGTGCACATTCAATGAAAATTTAAGAAATATACCCAAATGTTGCACGACTTGCAGCAGAAGCTTGATGTATAACATTTGGGTATATTTTATAGAAACAAGTCTATTTACACGGCCGGGGCGAGGTATTATCATTTTTAGTACCTTATGTCAGACGTCAGGTACACCGATCTGAACCCTAAAACAAAGTAGAGGAGTGGAGTTATGAGGAAAATACCCCGTATATTTGCCGCCGTCCTGGCCATAACGCTGCTGCTGTCCCTTGCCGGCTGCGGCGCTTCGGACGGCAAGACCCGCCTCAAGTTCCAGATTTGGGACGTAGCCCAGCGGGACAGCATGCAGGCCATCTGCGACGCCTACACCGCCAAAAACCCCGACGTGGTGATTGAGGTGCAGGTGACCAGCTGGAACGAGTACTGGACCAAGCTGGAGGCCGCCGCCGAGTCCAACACCATGCCGGACATCTTCTGGATGCACACCAACCAG
>JAAWNI010000193.1 GCA_022798855.1 Lawsonibacter sp.
CGGAATCCCCCAGTCACCGCCTACGGCGGTGCCAGCCCCCTTTAGCAAGGGGGCCTTTCCCCTGTGGGGGGGCAAGGTTTTTATCAACAGGACGGCTCAGCGCGCGTTGTACTTCCTCTCGTTCAGGCGGCCCTCGCTCTTGGCCACGCAGATGCTGGTGACCGCGTCGCCCACCACGTTCAGGGAGGTGACCAGCATCTCGATGGGCCGGTTGATGGCCAGGATCAGGGCGTAAGCCAGCAGGGCTCCGTCGTTGGTAAAGCCCACGCCGGACAGGATGGTGAACAGAATCACCGCCCCGGCGCCGGGGGCGGCGGGGGTGCCGGCGGAAGCGATCAGGGCCAGCAGGGCGATCACCACCAGCTGTGGGAGGGTGACGGTGTAGCCCGCGCAGCCGGCGATAAACACGGTGGCCACCACCTGCATGATGGCGGTGCCGTTCATGTTGATGGTCATGCCCAGGGGCAGGACAAAGGAGGCGATAGTCTCGTCCACGCCGAAGCCCTCAACGCAGGTCTTCTGGTTCAGGGGCAGGGTGGCGGCGCTGGAGGAGGTGGAGAAGCCGAAAATGGCCACATTGGCGATTTTCTGAATGAAGACCACCGGGTTCTGCTTCGCCAGCACGGCCACGAACAGGGGGTAGCCCACCAGCAGGAAGAGGAGGAGCAGAAGGGTGGTGACCACCACATAGGCCAGGGCCGGCTTGAGGTAGTGGACGCCGTAGCTGGCGAAGGTGCGGGTCAGCAGCACGAAGATGGCGAAGGGGCCGAATTTGGTGACCACATAGTTCAGGAACACCACCACGATGTCGTTGGCCTCGGTAATCAGCTTTTTCAGCAGGGAGGTCCGCTCCTCGGGCAGGGCGTTCATGCACAGGCCCACCGCGGCCGCCAGAAAGACCACCGACAGCACCGCCGTGTTGCTGGAAAAGGCGGCGGTGATATTGCTGGGCACGATGTTCAGCACCACGTTCAGGGGGTTGGAGCCGGTGGAGCCCGCCGCGCCGGACAGGCCCTCCACTTGGGCGCTGAACAGGCCCAGGCTATAGCACAGGATGCCCGCCCCGCAGGCCAGCGCCAGGGCGAAAAAGGAGCACAGCAGAAAGATGCCGATGGTTTTCGCCGAGATGCGGCCCAGGGTCCGGGTGTCAGATATCTGCCCGATGGCCAGAACGATGGAGGTGAAGACCATGGGGACGATTACCAGCTGGAGGGACTTGATAAACAGCTGGCCGATGATGTAGAAAACGCCCAGGGCGCCCTCCGCCCCTGCGGCGGTGATGTCCTGAAACAGGACATTGTTGATGGCGGTCCAGGCGGCCGCGCCCCCGGAGCCGTTGAGCCACTCCCGGGTGAACATCAGGGCCAGCCCGGCCCCCAGGCCGCAGGCCAGGGCAATGGCCATTTTCTTCGCCAGGGAAGTGGTATCTGTTTTTTTCATACGCTCCCTCCTTTGTGTTCCCGCGCTTTACGCCTCATAGGCCACGTTTCCGCCGCAGATGGTGCAGTACACCTTTCCATAGAGCTCCATGCCGGTAAAGGGGGAGTTGCGGGACTTGGAGCGGAACTTGTCCTCCTCCACCGTCCACTTCTCCCGCTCGTCAAAGATCACAAGGTCGGCGGGTGCCCCCGCCCGCAGGGTCCCGGCGTCCAGGCCGTAGAACCGGGCGGGATTGACGGTCATCTTCTCCAGCAACTGGAGCATGGTGAGGTGGCCCTTGCGCACCAGGTTCGTCACGCCCAGGGCCAGGGCCGTCTCCAGGCCGATCATGCCGCTGGGGGCCTGGGCCAGCTCCCGGGCCTTCTCCTCCGGGCTGTGGGGGGCGTGGTCGGTGGCGATAAAGTCGATGGTGCCGTCCTTCAGGCCCCGGATCAGGGCGTAGCGGTCGGCTTCCCCCCGCAGGGGCGGGTTGACCTTGGCCAGGGCCCCCCGCTCCAGGGCGGCCTGCTCGGTGAGGGAGAAGTGCTGCGGGGTCACCTCGGCGAAGACGCCGGCCCCCAGCCCCTTCATGGCCCGCACCACGTCCACCGAAACCCCGCTGCTGATGTGCTGGATGTCCACCCGCGCCCCGGAGCGCAGGGCCAGCATACAGTCCCGGGCCACCAGCGACTCCTCCGCCAGGGCGGGGGCGCCCCCGAAGTTCAGCTGTTTGGAGACGGGCCCCTGGTTGATGCCGGCAGCGGCGATCAGGGCCGGGTCCTCCTCGTGCAGGCTGATGGGCGCGTCCAGCTCTTTGGCCAGCTTCATGGCCTCGAAGAGCAGGGCGGAGTCCATGATGGGGATGCCGTCGTCGGTGAAGCCGGCGGCCCCCGCCGCCCGGAGGGCCCGCATATCGGTGAGCTCCTTGCCCTGCAGGCCCTTGGTCACCGCCGCCGCGCTGAGCACGTGGATGGGCAATTGCTTCATCCGGCCCAGCAGCTCGGACAGCACCTCCACCGAGTCCACCACCGGCTTGGTGTTGGCCATGCAGACCACCGTGGTATAGCCCCCGGCGGCGGCGGCCGCCGCGCCCGTGGCAATGTCCTCCTTATAGGTCAGGCCCGGGTCCCGGAAGTGGACGTGGATGTCCACCAGCCCGGGGGCCACGATCTTCCCCTTGGCGTCGATGACCCGCTGGTAGTCCTCTGTCTTGGGGAACTTCCCCAGGGCCTTCACTCTGCCGTCCTCCAGCACCACGTCCAGGCCCTCGTCCACGCCGGAAGCCGGGTCCACGACACGGCCGTCTTTAATCAGGATCATACCGCCGCTCCTTTCAAATACTCATAGATGACCCGGGCGCCGTCCCGGATGCTGGCCAGGCCGGCGAACTCCGCCCGGTTGTGGGAGATGCCCTTCAGGCAGGGGATGAAGACCATGCCCGTTTCGCACAGGGCGGGGAAGGCCATGGCGTCGTGCCCCGCGCCGCTCATCATCCGCCGGGTGCTGACCCCCAGCCGCCGTGCGGCCTGCTCCAGGCCCTGCTGCACCTCGCCGCTCATGTTCACCGGCGGGAATTCGCTGAGCTTCTCCTCCAGATACTCGATGTGCCGCCGGAAGCATATCCGCCGGGCGGCGTCTCTGATTTCCGCCTCGATGCGGTCCAGGCTGGCCAGCTCGATGCCCCGGATGTCCACCCCCAGCTCCACCTCGCCGGGGATCACGTTCATCACGTTGGGCCGGTTGTTCACCACCCCCACGGTGGCCACCGTCTGATAGGCGGCCTCCTTGCCGCCCAGCCGCTCGATCTCCAAAATCAGCTCCGCCGCCGCGCACATGGCGTCGCTGCGCAGGGCCATGGGGGTGGCGCCCGAGTGCTCCGCCTGCCCCCGCAGGTAGATTTTGAAGCGGCGGGGCCCGGCGATGGTCTGGACAATGCCGATGTCCGTCCCCGACTCCTCCAGCACCTTGCCCTGCTCGATGTGCAGCTCTAAGTAGCCGGCCAGGCCGGAAATCTTGGGCGGGTCCAGGCTGTAGCCCCGGCGCTGGAAGATGGACTCCAGCGTCTCGCCCTCACGGGACACCAGACCCGCCACCCGCTGGCGGTGGAGCTCCTTGGTCACCAGGCCGCTGCCGATGGTGCAGCAGCCGAAGTTGCTGGACTCCTCGCACCGGAAGGCCCCCACCCGCACCGGGATGGACAGCCCCTCCTCCTTGGCCCAGCGCAGCACCATCAGGCCCGCGATGATGCCGGCCACGCCGTCGTAGCGGCCGCCGTCGATGACTGAGTCCAGGTGGGAGCCGATCAGGTAGCAGCCCTCCCGGGCCGTGCTGCCCACAAAGGTGTTGCCCACCTCGTCCTGGGTGTTTCCATAGCCCAGCTCCCCGCCCAGAAGGGCGAACATCTCGTGCATCTGGTCCTCCGTCTGGGTGTACCCCAGCCGGGTCACCCCGCCGCTGGTCAGGCCGCCGATGTCGTAAAAGCGGTTGAACAGCTCCTCGCAGTATTGGATGTCCGCGAAAGAATTTTCCATTTTACCTCCCCCTATCCTCGTGGTTGTTACATTATACCTGATTTTTCGCCGGAAAACCAGAGGGCAAATCAATTTTTCTGCGCCTGCCTCATAAATTCGGGAAGACTCTGGGAATACTGGCCTGTACGCCATGTAAGGCGCGGGGTTCCGTTTACAGAAGAGCTCCCAATCAAACGGAATCCCCCAGTCAGCAGCTTCGCCGCTGCCAGCCCCCTTTAGCAAGGGGGCCTTTGGAGTGGGACCAGGACCTTCAAGCACCCAAGCCCCCCTTGCTAAAGGGGGGAG
>JAAWNI010000194.1 GCA_022798855.1 Lawsonibacter sp.
AATTCAGTCATTCATGCGAAATTTGCAGCATCATCCGCCTCTCGTGTCCTGCTTTTTCCTCCACTCGGCGCTTTCCTATCTTTAGCTACGGAAGTAATACCTTATCAATAAGGGCGTTGAAATCAAAAAGGTATCAGACCGGGCAGGCCATCAGAGTACAAGAACGACAGAAGAGATATATGGTCATATCTATGCCAAAACAAAACGGGCAACGGCTGATATATATGACGACCTGTTTACTGGCAAGGAAATCAAGGGAAAGTGAAAATAAAACGAAAAAGGTGGGGAATAAAAGTTCCTCACTTTTTTCCTCACTCGAAAAAGGAAGAAAGTGAAAAAAGTGTATAAAATGATATACATTATGTATAAAAGAGACAGAACATAGTGAATAATGTTTGAATTCCAAAATATAGTAATAGCCCTCATAACCCAACGAATTACCAACATTTTTCTTGAATAATCATACGGATTAGAGTTTCCAGCGCGTTATCAACCATTTTTATTCCTTTTCTATCTTTGGAAGTGCAATTGTCTTGCAACCTTTTCCTTGAGCCGCCAAGCCCGAAGAGTCACTGTTACCTTCTTATTGAGCAGTTACGCCTTATTTTCAAATAGCTTGTCCCCCAAAAGTGTCCTTGTGGAACAGCGCCCCATGTGGTGGAACCCAAATATCCCGGCGCGGTGGAGCGCTATATAAACATGGGGGACTGCTACGACAAAGACAGTCTATGGCCTCTGCGGCAGGAGATCATGGAGTGCATGGCCGGCTACAAGGGCTGTTACCAGCGGGCCTACCGCTGTCTTGGGGCGGCTTCTGAGATCATGGAGGACCAGCGGTCCGCGCTGCTCACCGACGCTCTGTCGCAAAAGCTGGCCAAGCGGGCCCACGGCATCCTCATCCGGGAAATCCCCCGGCAGAGGGCGCAGACGCCCGGCCGGGTGAAGCAGCGTTTTCTGGGGGCGGTGACCCACCGGGGGATTTTGTGTCTGTACGGCACCGCTGCGGCCCAATGCCAGCGGGTATACCTGCTATCGGACAGCTGCGGTCTGGCCCACGAGATGCTGATCCACCTGCTGGCCGGGATCACCGCCAACGGACACGACGCCATTGCCTGTCCCGACCCCATGGCGCCCGACCGGCTGGCCCATCTGCTGGTCCCGCGGCTGGGGCTGGCCTTCCTCTCCCACTCCGGGACGCCGTCCTGCCCCATCAAGCCTTACCGCCACATCCGGCTGGACATGGCAGCGGACAGCGAACTCATGCGGCGCAGCCGACCCCGGCTCCGCTTCGCCAAAAAGGTATCCGCCGCCCTGGTGGACGAGTCGGTGGCTTCCCTGGCGCAGGCCAAGGCCATGCACGACGATCTGGAGTCCATTTACAACCCACATGTGGATTTCGGCCTGGTGGACAAAACCGCCCAGGACATCTGGACGGAAATCCAATCCCTTTCGACGCAGGCCGGGCGGAACTGACCATCTGTGCGGACACAAAAGCGGACTTTCCCGGTTGGGAAAGTCCGCTTCCTCTCATCTCAGGTCTAAATCCAAATCCACATCCCCCTCGATTCCGGCCACCCGGCCGATGTGGGTATACTGCCACAGATCGAAGTGGTAATAGAAATCCGGCTTGCTGTCGTACTCCGCCAGCCACAGGTCGTAGTCGGCCAGCTCCCTCAGGTCGTAGCGCAGATAGCCCAGGCTCTGATTGAAATAGACCGCCGGACTCAGTCCGGCCTCCTTGATTTTCTCACAGAAGGCGGCGGCGCACTGGGTCAGGGCCTGGTTGTCCAGGCCGTCGGTGCGGGCCCCGCTTCCCGGGGCGATGGGCTCCCAGTCGAAGGCGACGGGGTAGCTGATCTCGTACCCCTCCAGGGCGTTGATGACATAGGCGGCTTCCGCCTCGGCCTCCTGCGTGGTGACGGCCTGGGAAAAGAAATAGACCCCCACATCCAGCCCGGCGTCCAGCGCGCCCTGCAGGTTCCGCTCAAAATTCTGGTCCAGAAACAGCCCGCCCTCAGTGTAGCCCCGGTAGCCCAGGCGGAGAATGGCGAAATCAATGCTGTCCGCCGCCACGGCCTGCCAGTCGATGTCGCCCTGATAGATGGAGACGTCGATTCCCGTTTTCGCCCGCCTGCCGTCCTTCTCGTAGACGGTCCGGCCCCGCTCGTCAAAGGAAAAGCCGGAGCGGTCGTAGGGGTTGAGGGGCATCCCCTCCAGGGGCGTCAGGGTCCGGTCCCCGAACTGGAAGGTAATCGGTTCCTCCGGGGGGGCGGGGGGCGGCTCCGGCTCTCCGCCGCCACGGAGCACAACAAACAGCGCCGCGCCCGCCAGAACCATGGCGGCGGCGGAGAACACCAGCGGGAGCTTGTCCGTCCAGCCCTGCCGGCGGGGCGTCTGTCTGCGTGGGCGGGGCTGATACTCCGGCTGCGGCGCCGGCTCAGGGGGCAGCTTGGGCTCCTTGCGGTTCTCCCACTCCGACGGGTATTCGTTCATAGGCGCGTTCCTCCTCGCTTCGACATTTTTCCTTATTGTACCACAGACGCCGGGCCGGCGCAACCGGCCGCATTAAAATACACAGGAAAGTTTAGGCGCCGTTTGAAACATGGAAATATGCCCAACGGCGAGAGATTTTGACATGTTTCAAACAAGCCCTGGCGCCGCCGGAGCGGCAGGTTTCGACGCCGTTAAGATTTTCCATACAGCCATCCCGCCCTTTACCTTTGACAAAAAATTTGCTATAATTATAGCAGGATCCAAAATTGCTGACAAAGGCGCTCCGTAGGGCGCGCCGTTTGCGGCAGGACGGCGGGCCAAGGTCGTCCCGCCCTACATTTGCCAGCAATTCTGATGATTGCTATAAGTTGATTTTCTTCGAAAATCTTCCAGTGCGACGGGGGGCGGCGTTATGTCCCAGCGGTTTCAACAAATCTATCACTGGTTGGACCTTCAGTTCCACCGCGTCCCCGCCATCCCCCGGAACCTGGGGGTGACGGCCCTGTTCCTGTGCGCGGCCTACCACGCCAGCAGCATTCTGATCACCCACACCGGCGGGGAAAACAACTCCGCCCTGGTCTTTGTGCTGGCTGTGGCGTTAATATCCCTGCTCACCTCGGGCTACATCTACGGCATCGCCGCCTCCATCATCGGAACCTTCTGTATCAACATCTATTTTATGGAGCCTTACAACGCTTTCTCCCTCAGCAGGACCGGCTACCCGGTTGCCATGCTGTCCATGATTGCCATCTCCTGTGTGGTGTGCGCACTCACCGCCCGGGTAAAGCGGCAGGCCCTTGAGGCCGTCCGCCGGGAGAGGAGCACAAAGGCGCTGTATGAGATGAACGAGAAGCTCAACGCGGAAAAGGCGGCCATTCAGCTGGAATCCGACCGCATCTCCATCCGGGAAAATATCCTCCGGGCGGTGTCCCACGACCTGCGCACCCCCCTCACCTCCATCTCCGGGGCGGTGGCCGTACTTCTGGAGAGCCCGGAGGTATCCCCCAAAAACCTGGCCATGCTCCACGATATCAAGCAGGACGCCGACAGTCTGATTGTCATGGTGGAGAACCTGCTGTCCGTCACCCGGGTCCAAGATGGAACCATCCCCCTGAAAAAGCAGGAGGAAATGCTGGAGGAGGTGGCGGGAGACGCTCTGCTCACTACCCGGCGGCGCTTTCCTGACTTCCATGTGGAGCTGGATCTGTCCGAGGACATCCTCTATCTGCCCATGGACTCCATCCTGATCAAGCAGGTGATGGTCAACCTGCTGGAAAATGCCATCCGCCACTCCGGAGACCGGGAGCACATCCGTATGTGCCTGTATCGGAAGGAGGACTGGGCCATAGCAGAGGTCCAGGACCGGGGCCGCGGCCTGTCCCCGGAGGTCTGCCAGGCCGTCCAGGCCGGCCAGCCCATACCCCGCTCCCTGTCGGGAGACTCCACCCGGGGAATGGGGATTGGTCTGTCGGTGTGCCAGAATATCATCAAGGCTCACGGCGGCTTCTTCACCGCCGATAACCTCCCTGCGGGCGGAGCAGTCTTCCGCTTCGGCCTGCCCATGGAGGAGCAGCCGGCATAACCGGACGGGGCCGCCCCGGACCGCCCCGGACTAAACAATGGAGGAGCTTTCCATGAGTGAAAAACAGACCATCCTCATCATTGAGGAC
>JAAWNI010000195.1 GCA_022798855.1 Lawsonibacter sp.
GATTTCGCAGGAATAATTGTTTTATTTCAAGAAATCACAACGAAGCATGGCGGAAAAAGACCCGCCAAACGGCGTTTTGGGAGATGTTAAACAGGCTCTGAGGAAGCGGGCCGGGGCCGTCCCGCCCTATAGCGGATGCTATGAATCATTCCAAGAGGTGACCCCTATGGTCTTTTCCACCCCCATTTTCATGTTCTATTTCCTGGTATCCACCCTGTTCCTGTACTATATCGTCCCCCGCAGGGGGCGCAATGTGGTGCTGCTGCTCTCCTCCCTGTTCTTCTACTACTGGGGGGAGCGGGTCTATGTCGCGATCATGTTCCTGTCCACCGCCATCGACTACACCCACGGCCTGCTGGTGGAGCGGTGCAAGTCCAGGGGGAACGACAGGGGCGCGAGAATGGCGGTGGCCTCCTCTATCATCTTCAATCTGGCCCTGCTGTGCTTCTTCAAGTACTGGGACTTCATCGCCGGCTCCCTCCAGTCGGTGGGGCTGGCCTTCATGCCGGTGCTGGACGTCCACCTGCCCATCGGCATCTCCTTCTACACCTTCCAAACCATGAGCTACACCATCGACGTCTACCGTGGGGACGCCCGGGCCCAGCGGAACATCCTCAACTTCGGCACCTTCGTCACCCTCTTCCCCCAGCTCATCGCCGGCCCCATCATCAAATACAAGGACCTGGGGGACCAGATCGACGAGCGGACCTGCTCCGCGGACAAATTTTCCTCCGGAGTGCAGATTTTCATGGTGGGGCTGGCCAAAAAGCTGCTCATCGCCAACAACGTGGGGATGCTGTGGGACGCCTACAAGGCCATGGCCCCCGCCGATCTGACGGTGGCCGGGGCTTGGCTGGGCGTGGTTGCCTTCACCTTCCAAATTTATTTTGATTTCTCCGGCTACTCCGACATGGCCGTGGGCCTGGGCCGGATGCTGGGCTTTGAGTTCCTGCCCAACTTCAACTACCCCTATATCTCCAAAAGCGTCACCGAGTTCTGGCGGCGGTGGCACATCTCCCTGTCCACCTGGTTCCGGGAGTACCTGTATATCCCTCTGGGGGGCAACCGCCGGGGGAAGGGCCGGCAGATGTTCAACCTGTTCGTGGTCTGGGCGGCCACCGGCATCTGGCACGGGGCCAACTGGAATTTCCTGTTCTGGGGGCTGTACTTCTTCGCCCTGCTGATGGTGGAAAAATTCTTCCTGCTCCAGGCCCTGGAGCGGGCCCCGGCTGTGGTGGGGCATGTCTACACCCTGTTACTGGTCATGGTCAGCTGGGCCATCTTCGCCATTGAGGACCTGGGCCACCTGGGGGGCTACCTCAAGGTCATGTTCGGCCTTGGCGGAGTCCCCCTGGCCGACGGGGCCTTTGGCTACTACCTGGCCAGCTTCCTGCCCATCCTCTGCGTGGCGGCGGCGGCGTCCACCCCCCTGGGCCGGGCGGTTTACCGCTCCATGGGGGCCAAGGCCCAGCAGGTGCTGTGTACCGTTCTGGTATCCGCCGGGCTCCTGGTGTGCACCGCCTATCTGGTGGCCGGCACCTACAACCCCTTCCTGTACTTTAACTTCTAAGGAGGCACAGACATGTCGAAAAAGTTCAACATTTTCCTCTCCGCCCTGTTCTGCGCCTTTATCGGCGGGGTGGCCGCCGTCAGCCTGCTGCTGCCCGACAAGGACTTCCTCCCCCTGGAGAACCGCTACCCCCAGAAGCCCCCCAGGCTGTCGGTGGAGAGCCTGGGCAGCGGAAAATTTATGACAGAAGCGGAGAAATATGTCTCCGACCACATCGTGGGCCGGGACTTCTGGGTGGCCGCCAAGGCCTGGAGTGAGCGGCTGTCCGGCAAAAAGGAGAACGAGGGGGTCTACTTCGGGAAACAGGACACCCTCATCAACCGGGTGCAGGACCCCGACCCGGCCAAGCTGGAGCGGGACATGGGCTATGTGGACGCCCTGGCGGGCAACGTGTCCGTGCCGGTGTACTTCGGCCTGATCCCCTCCGCCGCCGAGATCTGGAGGGACCGCCTCCCCGACGGGGCCCCCACAGCGGACGAGAAGGCCGTCATTGACCGGCTGTACTTCTCCACCGGGGCTTCCCCCATCGACCTGTACTCCGCTCTGGCCGCCCACAGCGGGGAGGACATCTACTACCGCACCGACCACCACTGGACCAGCCTGGGGGCCTACTACGGGGCCAACGCCATCTTCCAGGCCCTGGGCCTGGAGCCCATCGACCTGGCGGACTACCAGAAGACCACCGTCACCGGCCAGTTCAACGGCACCAGCTTCTCCACCTCTGGGGTGCGCTGGCTCCCCCCCGATTCCATCGACACTTATGTCCCCAACGAGGGGATTAAGGTGACCTCCTACTTCAAGGGCGCCCCCGAGGAGGGCAGCCTTTATGTGGACAGCTTCCTGGAAGTCAAGGACAAGTACTCCTACTTCCTGGGGGGGCGGCAGCCCCTGTGCGTGGTGGAGAAGGAGGGGAGCGATGGCCCCAAGGTCCTGGTGGTCCGGGACTCCTATTCCGACTCCCTCGCCCCCTTCCTCACGGAGCGGTTCTCCGAAGTGCACCTCTTCGACCCCCGGGACAACCTGTCCAGCATCAAGGGGTATGTGGAGGAACACGGCATCGACATGGTGCTCGTGCTCTACTCCTTCGCCAACTTCACCACGGACTCCAACCTGTTCGTGCTGGCCAGATAGCGGCGTCCCCATCCATGGGAGCAAGCAGTAAGCTGCTTGCTCCTCTTTTTTTCGGAGCGCCCGTTTCGTCGCGCATGGAAAGAAAACAGGGGCTCGCCCCAAGCATAAAGCCGCGCAGTGGAACACTCCATTTTTTCAATGGGGGCGTTCCATCACGCGGAAAAATATGTTACACTATATGATGAGAGTTTGTATCCACAGCCGGAAAGCGCCGGATGGACAGAAAAAGGCCGGCCAGACGGCCGCAGCCCATGTTTTAGGAGGTACTGCCTATGCCCAACTTTACGAAAAGGGCCATTAAGGAGGCATTCGTCGCCCTGCTGGACGAGCGCCCGCTGAACAAAATCACCGTCAAGGATGTTGTGGAGGCCTGCGGCATCAACCGCAACTCCTTTTACTACCACTTTCAGGACCTGCCCGCCCTGTTGGAGGAGATCATTGCCCAACAGGTGCAGGAGCTGATTCAGGCCCATCCCACCATCGACTCGGTGGAGGACTGCTTTGACGCGGCGCTGGAGTTTGTCCTGGAGAACCGGCGGGCGGTGCTCCACATCTACAACTCCCTGAGCCGGGACGTCTTTGAGCGCTACCTGATGGACGTGTGCCAATATGTGGTGGAAACCTATGTGGAGTCCGACTTCGCCGGCCGGCCGGTGGATGAAAAGGACAAAAAGATGCTCATCCGCTACCACAAGTGCGAGTGCTTTGGCAACATCATCGACTGGCTGAACGGCGGCATGAAGGACGATATCTCCGCCTATTTCCACCGCATCTACCAGCTGAAACGGGGCTGGGAGGGGGCGGTCCTCCTCCGGGAGGGCAGGGGCTGAATGGAGGACGGGAGTGTCCCACCGCGCATTTTATCGCGGCCACGTGAATTGGCGCGCTCTGTAGGGGCGCACAGTGTGCGCCTGCGGGCGGACAATGTCCGCCCCTACAGAATTGGGCACTTCTATGGAAGCCCCCCGCTCACGGGAGGAGCGGGGGGCTTGTCTGTCACAAGGCCTCTGCCTCGTGAGGGACCTGCCTCTCTTTTCTGGACCGCTCCTCCCGCCAGTTCAGGCTGGTCTTCTGGAACAGCGGCTCACAGACGCACAGCACCGAGGGCATCAGGAAAATGCTCACCAGGGCGGAGATGAGGGCGCCCCGGGCCAGCATGGTGCAGATGGAGCTGATGATCTCGATCTCGGAGATGAGCCCCACCCCCAGAGTGGCGCAGAACATGACCAGGGAGCTTGTGATGATGGAGCCGTCGGAAGCGGTGGCGGCGATGGTGATGGCTTCCACCCGGTCCTTCCCCGCCCGCAGCTCCTCCCGGAAGCGGGTGGCCAGCAGGATGGCGTAGTCCACCGTGGCCCCCAGCTGGACGCAGCCGATGATGGTGGGGGAGACAAAGGGGAT
>JAAWNI010000196.1 GCA_022798855.1 Lawsonibacter sp.
CTGGGCGGACTGGACCAGGATGTTGTTCTTCACGTAGCTCATCATTTCCTCGGCCACGTCGGTGTCGCGGATGGTGGACTCGGCGTCCTGGATGTTCTCAGCCATCACGGACAGGTTGTTGCCGGTGTGCTCCAGACGGTTCTGGTAAGCGCCCAGGTCGCCGCGGACGCCGGAAACGTAGTTGATGGCGCCCTTGATGGTGTCGATGGCGGCGGCAGCGTCCTCAGCGGTGGCAATGCTCAGGCCGTCCACGCCCAGGGCGGTGGTCTTCATGCTGCCGATCTTCACGCCCAGCTGGTTGTAGCTGTCGGAGGTGTCGCCGATCTGGAGGTTCAGAGCGGTAACATCCTCCATGCCCTCAGCGTCGGCCAGCTCCTTCTGAGCCTCAGCCAGCTTTTCAGCCTGCTTGGCATCGGCCTCCTTCTGGGCTTCCTCGGTCTTCTTAACATCCACAGTGGACACACCGATATAGCTGGCGAATTTGTCCATGGTGGTCATGTCGGTGGTTTCCTTGACCTCGGCCTTCTGCTTGATACCAACCTTGTCGTTAGTACCCTGATGAGATACGGTAAAGGTCTTGTTGTCCTTAGCGACCTCGGAGAACTTGCTGAACGCAGCCGCCCGCTCGTCGGCGTCACCACCGTTGACAGTGGTCTTCAACTTGTCGGCTTCAACACTGGTCAGGTCAATGACATTCTTGCCGCTGGTATCAACAACGCTGTCCTTGCCCACGGCGAAGGTGTACTCCTCGTCGCCCAGCTTGATCTTCATGCCATCGGTGATATCCATGTTGGAGAAGTCCAGAGTGGTGCTGGCCAGCTGCTCAGACTCAGAGGGCACGCCGGCAATAACGACCTCAGTACCCTTGTTCACATAGCCATTGGTGCCGGTCGTGTAGGTGTCGTGGCCAGCGGTTGCGCCCGCACCGCCAGTAGTAGCCAGAGCGCCAGTGTTTGTAGCGCCATCAGACGCCTGAGTGTAGGCAAAGGCAGTCACTTTATCACCATCGGGACCAGTGGTTTTGGCCTCAAAGGTAAACTTACCCCCATTCTCTGTAACAGTGAACAGGTCGCTCAGCTTCTTGCCGTCAGCAGTTGTGGCCTTCTCCAGTGCGGTCTTGACATCGGCGGCATTCGCAGTATCTTTCAGCCCAGCAGTCTCGAAAGTGGCTGAAGAGCCATCCGCCAGGGTGACAGATACAGTAAACTTCGCATTGGTACCAGTACCAGCAGCACCCGCTGTATACGCGTGAGTCTCATACTTGTTGCCAGTGGCCTTTACAATGCCGTCCAGCTCACTATCACCAGCCAGAGAAACATCATAGTGCTCGTTCTTAGTGGTGGTGGGGATAGCGTTGTCTTTGTGGAACTCAAAGACCAGATTCTCGCCGTCAGCTCTCACAGTCCAAGCGTCGGTGCTATTCTTTGTAGTACCAACAAACTTGCCAGCGGCAACAGTACCGCCGCTAGCGCCGGTGGTTTCAATCTTATTGGCAAAAATCTCTGCCAGTTCCTTGCTGGTGACTGTGTCGCCCTGAGTCTTGGTCACACCCTTGCTATCCAAATAATCAATGATCTCTTCCTCAGTAACTGTGATATCGGTGCCGTCCACAGTCAGGGTAACGCCCTTAGCAGTACCATCAGCACCACCAGCACCACTCATATCAGTACCATCGGTAGCAAGCACATGGCTGGTGCCGTTCAGGCTGACCTGGAAGCTGGGAGCCTGAAAATCTACTTTCTCAGTCTCCAGAACAGTCTTGGTGCCAACATCGGCAGCGCTGCCAGGACCACCGTTGGCGGCGGGGGGCAGCATAATGCCCTTGATGGCGGCGCTGCTCATAGGATCGCCATAAACGGCGTCGGCCTTGACCGGCTGAGAAGCGAGGTCCACAGCGGCCTGAGCCTTCTCGAGAGCCTTGGTCTTAGCGTCGGCGTCCCAGGTGCCGTCCAGCAGCTTGATGCCGTTGAAGTTGGCGGACTCAGCGATGCGGTTGATTTCGTCGTTGAGCTGGTTGACCTCCTTCTGGAGGGCCTCGCGGTCGACCTCGTCCTGGTAGGTGCCGTTGGCGGACTGGGTGGCCAGGTAGTCCATGCGGTTGAGCATGTCCTGAATCTCCTGCATGGCGCCCTCAGCGGTCTTGACCAGGGAGATGCCGTCCTTAACGTTCTTGGAAGCGGCGTTCAGGCCGGTGATCTGGGCGCGCATCTTCTCGGAAATAGCCAGGCCGGCGGCGTCGTCGCCAGCGCGGTTGATCTTGTAGCCGGAAGAGAGCTTTTCCAGGTTGCCGGACAGGGCCTTGTTATTGTTGTTGTAGTTGCGGTAGGCATTCATTGCCATAATATTGTGCTGAATACGCATGAAAATTTTCCTCCTTAAAAAATCTGGGGAGCGTCCATGCTCCCCCCGGACACAGCCTCCATGCCGTGCCGGTGGTTATTCCATCCGCCGCCCCGGGGGCCCTCCGGCTTGGCGCGTGGAATCAAAGCTGCTGGAAGCCGACCCGCCATCCAGGCGGTAAATTCCGGCATCCAACAGCTATATCGGCCATTCCACGCCGAAGTTAAGGGGTCGTGGAAAATTTTTTTGAGGTTTTTCCAAAAAACACAGCAACAGCCGCCGCCAGATTTCCGGTGGACGGAATCCCACCGCCCCTCCGGGGCACCCCCCTTTAACAAGGGGGGCTGCCGCCGCCAAAGGCGGTGGCTGGGGGATTCTTTTGTTTAGAGCAATCATCAGAATTGCTGGCAAATGTAGGGCGGGACGACCTCGGCCCGCCGTCCTGCCGCAAACGGCGCGCCGGGTCGTCGCGCCCTACAAACTGAATCCCCCCGCCGCTATCAAACATTAAACCGGAAAAGGATGATGTCGCCGTCCTGGACCACGTACTCCTTGCCCTCGGAGCGGATCAGGCCCTTCTCCCGGGCGGCGGACATCGCTCCGCAGGCCATCAGGTCGTCGTAGGCCACCACCTCCGCCCGGATGAAGCCCCGCTCGAAGTCGGAGTGTATCTTCCCCGCCGCCTGGGGGGCCTTGGTGCCCCGGGTGATGGTCCAGGCCCGGCACTCGTCCTCGCCGGAGGTGAGGTAGGAAATCAGCCCCAGGAGGGTGTAGCTGGCCTTCACCAGGCGGTCCAGGCCGGACTCCGCCACCCCCAGGTCGTCCAGGAACATCTGCTTCTCCTCCCCGTCCAGCTGGGCGATTTCGGCTTCCAGCTTGGCGCACACGGGGATCACCTGGGCCCCCTGCTCCTTCGCCCGGCCCTCCACCTGCTGGTAGTAGGGCACGGCAGAGGGGTGGGAAAAGCCCTCCTCGTCCAGGTTGGCGGCGTAGACCACCGGTTTCAGCGACAGAAGCTCGCAGTCTGGGTACTCGGCCCCGATGTCCACCTCTGTGTAGCTCCGGGCGGACTTGCCGTCGTTGAGCCAGTCCCGCAGGCCCTCGAAGTCGGCCGCCTCCTGGAGGAATTTTTTGTCCCCCTTGGCCGCCTTTTTGGCCTTGTCGATCCGCCGCTCCACCATCTCCAGGTCGGCCATCACCAGCTCCAGGTCGATGGTGTCTATGTCCCGGATGGGGTCGGCCCCGCCCTCCACGTGGATCACGTTGTCGTCGTCAAAACAGCGCACCACGTGGACAATGGCGTCAGTGGCCCGGATGTTGCCCAGGAATTTGTTGCCCAGGCCTTCCCCACGGCTGGCCCCCTTCACCAGCCCGGCGATGTCCACAAACTCGATCACCGCCGGCGTGGTCTTCTTGGGGTGGTACATCTCCGACAGCTTGTCCAGCCGGACGTCGGGCACCGCTACCATGCCCACGTTGGGGTCGATGGTGCAGAAAGGATAGTTGGCGCTCTCCGCGCCGGCGTTGGTAATCGCGTTGAACAGGGTGCTCTTGCCCACGTTGGGCAGGCCCACGATGCCTAATTTCATATTGCTTTTCGTCTCCTTAAAAAGTCTTGGTTTATCAATGGTTTTCGGGTTATGTTCCTTTAGATCTTCACCATTACTG
>JAAWNI010000197.1 GCA_022798855.1 Lawsonibacter sp.
GACGACTTCGTCATGAAGGGCCTGCGGGAGATGGACGGCAAGGAGTTCAAGTCCGTCACCGAGGAGGACGCCCTGCCCCAGACCGACGAGGAGAAGAAGCAGGCCGAGGAGAAGGCCGAGGCCGGCAAGCCGGTGCTGGAAGCCGTCAAGGAGGCCCTGGGGGACCAGGTGAAGGAGGTCCGCGTCTCCGCCATCCTGAAATCCGCCGCCTGCTGTCTGTCCGCCGACGGCCCCGTCTCCATCGAGATGGAGCGGTATATGCGCAAGGTGGAGGGCGGCCAGCCCATGAAGGCCGACCGGGTGCTGGAGCTCAACGCCGACTCCGCCCCCTTCGCCGCCCTGAAACGGGCGGTGGACGCCGGGGACAAGGAGCTGGTGGGCAAGTACTCCAAGCTCCTCTACGCCCAGGCCCTTCTCCTGGCCGGCCTGCCCCTGGAGGACCCGGCGGAGTACGCCAGCCTGGTCTGCTCCCTGATGATCTGATGATGGCAACACAGCCCCCGGCCGAAAGGCCGGGGGCTGCGGTCTATTGGGACTGATACTGTTTCAGCTTGTAGTTCAGCCATTTGGAGTCCTTTTTCAGGGCCACATGGGTGGCGAACCACATCGCGAAGATGCCGGCTTCCATGACCAGGACCAGCGCTCCCATCCCCCACAGGGGGACGCCCTGGAACCACTGAAAAACCACCGCGCCCCCCAGGAAGCCCAGGTTGCACACCAGCACCCACAGGGCGGTGCGCCGGGTCAGGGCACGGCCCTCCCACTCCTGGTAGCGGGGGAAGATCCAGGACTCCGCCATGGCCACCACGGCGGCCGCCAGCGCCATCTCCACCAAAGCAAGGATCGGGATGGTCCGCTCCCCCATCAGCCAGCGGGCCAGTCCGTTGAAAAAGATCAGCGCCACGGCGTAGATGCCCATGTGAAACTTCATGTTGACGCCCCAGCTGTAGAAATTGATAAACTTCTGCATAATTACGCTCCTTTCCTCACAGCCCCAGCCGCTCCCGCAGCAGGGGCGCGTAGTGGCGGGAAACCATCAGCTTCTCGCCCGTCTCCAGGGCGGCCTCGATGCGGCCGCCGGGCCGGCTTTTCAGGGTCCGGATGTGGTGGAGGTTGACCACCGCCGACTTCCCAGCCCGAAACAGCCCCAGCCCGCCGTACCGGTCCTCCAGCTCCGCCAGGCTGAGGGCGGTCTGAAACACCGCCCCGCTGGTGTAGACAAAGGTCCGCTCGTCCACGCTCTCGCAGTAGACCACCTCCCTGGGGGACAGCAGGGTGGCCTCCCGCTCCCCGTCCCACACGCACAGCCGCTGGAGTCCGGAGCGCAGGAGGGACAGCACCCACAGCATCTCCTCATCCAACTCCCGGCAGCGCAGGACCACCTCGTTCTCCTGCTCCTCCCAGTGCTCCACCGTAATTTTCATGGACCCACCTCCCTGACACCACCAGCATAGCAGTTCCCGGGGCCTTTCGCAAGGGCCGTACCGCTTACCTGCCTTTTGGGGCGGGCAAGATGCGCATGAAAACCCGCCGTAGTTACACGGCGGGTTTCTTTTTTGTCTCAGCGGCCCAGGCCAGGGCCAAAACTGCCGCTGTCCAGCAGATAGCCCTCCGCCATGGCTGGTGAAATGCACTCGGCTACGCAGGCGGACACCGTCTCCCGGACCAGGGGGTAGGCGGCGGAGCCGGGGCGCAGTCCCAACGGCCCAGGGCCACCTGGCGGCGGGCCTGCTCCAGTCCGGCGGCCTGGAAGCTCACCACCAGTCCGCTCCGCCCCTCCAGCCGCCGCCAGAAATCCCAGCCCCCCTCCCGGGGGAGGACCACCCCCACCTGGACGGGGGCGGCGATCTCCTGGGCGGGGGCCAGCCGGGCAAGGCCGAAGGTCAGCAGGGGCAGGAGCAAAACCAGGCACCAGGTCCGGAGGCTGGCCAGATTTGCCCGAAGGGCGTTTATAAAAAGAGCACCGAAAAAGCTCACGGCTCCACCTCCCGGCGGTCCGTCCGGCGCTGGTACAGCACCAGAGAGAGCGCGGCCATCCCCGTAGCGGACAGGGCCAGGAAGGCCAGGGCCAGGAAGGCCAGGGCCAAGGCAAAGGAGGCGGTTCCGCAGCCGGCCGCCCCCTCTGTGAGCAGGCAGCACAGCCCGCAGAACAGGGAGCAGTAGAGGGCCATGGCCAGCGCCGCGCCCACGAGCGGGAGGATGCCCCCCCGCCCCAGCCCCGCCAGCCCGGGGGCCAGCAGGAGGAAGAGGGCCAGCCCTCCCGCCAGCACCCCGCCGAAATAGCCCCTGGCGGTTCCCCGGCCCACGCACCGCAGCCGCCGCTGAAAGGACAGCCAGCTCCCGCTGTAGATGGGGGCGGACAGGGCCAGGTAGGCCAGCAGGGCAAGGCCGTAGTGGAGGGGGATGGGCAGGGCACGGGTGGCGGAAACTTCCTCCGTGTGGAACAGCCCGCCCCGGCCCAGGGCCAGCCGGATATACCGCAGGTTGATGTCCAGCACCACCTGGTCCCGGGTCAGGCCGGGGGGCGGGTCCTCCTCATACAGCTCCAGCACGGCGTACACCCCGCCCTGGAAGGCCGACAGGATATCGCTGGCGCTCTGCCCCACCCAGAGCAGCAGCAGCGGCTCCAGCGGCCGGTCACCGGAGACGATCAGCCGCAGGTCCGGGTTGTCCCCCCGCATCACGCCCTGGATGAAATCCTCCGGCAGGGCCAGCACCGCCGTCACCCCCCCGCCTTCAGGGCGTTCAGCGCGGCATCCTCCTCCATGGCTAAGAAGCGGCAGTACTGCTTGATGTCCTCCATCTCCCCCATGCAGCCCTCCAGCAGGCGGGGCGTCCCGTCCCCCTCTGGGGCGGTGACGGCCAAGGTGGCCCCGTGGAAGTCCACCCCCTGGGACAAGAGGAATTCCGCCGCCCGGCCCGCCCCCAGGGGCAGCAGAAAGCACAAAAGGGCAAGCCCTGCCAGCAGCCAACGCCGCCGGCAGAGCCCGCCCCAGGCCAATCTGGCATAAACTCCCGTGAAGCAAAGCTCTTCTCCCCCACCCCCCCGTCACGGCTTCGCCGCGCCCCCCCTCCCAGAGGGGGGCTTTTTGGCGGTTCAGGGCAAGGCCCTGCCTTTTCCCTCCTATTCCGTCCTTATTTTCCCCACCTTGCATGGGGACACCTGATTTTATACAGGAAATCTTAATCCCTTCTTAATAAAATCCTCATGGTTCCTTTAAAGCATTTTTCCAAACTGTATGGTATGATCTAGTACAGTTAAACGAAGGGAGCGGATCACCTATGACAGAGAAGATCAAAACCGGGCTGTGTGTATTTGCCCTGCTGCTGGCCCTGCTGGCGGCCTACGTCCAGGAGGTTTCCTTCCAGCAGGGGGGCCCTGCGGGGGCGCTGGTCCAGACGGGGCCCTTTACCGCGGTCCAGGTAAAATAATAGACTGCCCTGAAAAATATATGCCGACACGAAAAGGAGAATGACTATGGCTGACATTTTAACAGTGACCGACCTGAGAAAGGTCTACGGCCGGGGCGGGGCTTCCACCCACGCCCTGGACGGGGTATCCCTCACCCTGGAAGCGGGGGAGTTTGTGGGGGTGATGGGCCCTTCCGGGTCGGGCAAGACCACCCTGCTCAACTGTGTATCCACCATCGACCGGCCCTCCTCCGGCTCCATCGTCATCGACGGCAAGGAGCTGACCCGGCTCAAGGGCAAGGAGCTGGCCAAATTCCGCCGGGAGCGGCTGGGCTTCATCTTCCAGGACTGCAACCTCCTGGACACCCTCACCGCCTATGAAAACATCGCCCTGTCCCTGTCCATCGTCCGGGCCCCCGCCCAGAGGATTGACCAGCGGGTGCGGGAGATGGCGGAGTTTTTGGGAATCGCCGACTGTCTGAACAAGTACCCCTATCAGATGTCCGGGGGCCAGCAGCAGCGGTGCGCCGCCGCCCGGGCCATGGTGACCCACCCGGCCCTGGTGCTGGCCGACGAGCCCACCGGGGCGCTGGAC